>JAYUPZ010000335.1:0-3815 GCA_043759805.1 Myxococcales bacterium
ACTCGACGCCGTGTGTGCCGATCAAGCGGATCGGCTGCGCGGCCGTCGTGTGGGCCTTTTGTGTCACGCGGCAAGTATTAACGGTGAGTTGGTGCATGCCGTTGACGCTCTTGTGGCAGCCGGGGTAAAGCCCGTGCGTCTTTTCGGGCCTGAGCATGGTGTTCGGGGCGAGGCGCAGGACATGATCGAAGTTGGCGAGCCGGTCGACCGACTCACCGGCATTCCAGTTGTCAGTTTGTATGGCGATTCCTTTGCATCGTTGACGCCGCCTCACGGATCGCTGGACGATCTGGATGTGTTGGTCGTCGATCTGCAGGACATCGGCAGCCGTTATTACACCTATGTGTGGACGATGGCACTCTCGATGCAGGCTGCGGCGAAAGCGGGCATTGAGATCATGGTGCTTGACCGCCCGAATCCGCTGGGAGGTTCGGTTTGGGAGGGCGGTGCGATTGAGCCCGGATTCGAATCTTTCGTGGGCCTTGGCTCATTGCCGGTACGCCACGGTTTGACCATTGGCGAGATTGCCAAGATGGCCTGCATGGGAATCCCGGGCCGCTTTCTATGCAATCCCATTGATGTCGGTCTCACGGTTGTACCGATGGACGGTTGGCGTCGCGACATGCTCTTTGATGAGACGGGCCTGTACTGGGTTATGCCGTCGCCCAACATGCCGACGCTGGACACGGGAATCGTCTATCCGGGCATGTGTCTGATTGAGGGCACCAATGTCTCCGAAGGGCGGGGTACGACGCGTCCGTTTGAAATCGTGGGGGCGCCCTGGGTCAACGGCCAGACGCTGGCGGACGCATTGACGCGTGAGAAACTTCCCGGCGTGCGTTTCCGGCCGATGGGCTTCGAGCCGACGTTTCAGAAGCACGGCCGCGCATCCTGTGGTGGCGTGCAGCTGCATGTCGACAATCGATCTACTTTCCTTTCGTACCACACAGGCGTTGCTGTGGTCCGAGCCCTATATCAACTGGGCGGAGGGTTTGGCTGGCGGACGGAACAATACGAATTCGTTTCGGATCGCCCGGCCATTGATCTGTTGACGGGCAACGATCGCATTCGCACGGGTATCGAATCGGGCGCCACGATGGCGGAACTTGCAGCCACCTGGTCGGGGGCGCAGGCCGAGTTCGCGCAGACGCGCGCACCCCACCTGCTGTATCGGTAGACTCATGCATGTCGCACTCTTCGGCGGCAGCTTCAACCCTCCTCACATGGGGCATGCGTTGGCGGCGCAGTGGGTTCTACAAACGCAGGCTGTCGATGCCTTGTGGTTGATGCCTTGCTTCCATCATCCGTTTGACAAGGATCTGGTTCCCTACGATCTGCGACTGGAAATGTGCGAGGCGTTTTGCGGCGATCTCGGACCACGGATCCGGATCGAAACCATTGAAAGGGAACTCGGTGGTTCAAGTCGTACGTTTGATACCATCGCGGCGCTTCGACGTGAATATCCGGAACATCAATTTAGTCTGGTCATTGGAACCGATCTTTTGCGGGAGACCGACACGTGGCATCGTGCTTCGGAATTGAAAAGTACCGTCCCGTTCATCATTGTGCAGCGGCGGGGTGCCGATGACGCCGACGGTGAGCCGGGGTCCCTCTCTATCCCGGCCGTCAGTTCGACCGAGGTGCGTGTGCGCCTCGCAGCTGGGCTGTCGGTTGGATCGCTCGTGCCTCGCCGCGTGGTGGAAATCATTGCGAGAGCAGGTCTCTATCGCGATGGCGTCCGATGAATAACCTCAAGATATTCGTTGTCGGACCGGGCGGAATGGGCTCGGCACTTGTGCGACGAATGGTGCATTGTGGTATTGCGGTTGTCGGACTTCATGGTCGGCGTGCAGTGGCGACGCAGGCGGCAGTTTTTAACCTCGATGTTCCCGCCACGGTCGGGGCGTTTCCTCCAGCCTTGCTATCGGCGGATGTGGTCGTGATCGCGACGCGGGACTCGGATGTCGCAGCAACAGCCATCGATTTGGTTGCCGCGGGTATGGGGCAGGCGCAAACCGTTCTGCACCTGTCGGGTGCCTGGCCCGCAGGGATCGCACTTGGGGGCATTGCCGCCTCGGTCAAGGCAGTCGGTACGATGCATCCATTTTTCTCGGCCCCGTCACGTGGCGAGGGCGAGTTGCCCGACGGCTTGTCATTCGGTGTGCAGGGCGATCCCGTTGCCGTCGCCGTTGCGCAAGCACTCGTATCCGGCATGCGCGGCCACGCGTTAGTGTTACAAGCCGAATCGATGTCGCTGTATCACACGGCCGCGTGTTATTGCGCCAACTCCGCCGTCGGACTCGCCGATGGTGCGCGCAAGATGCTGCAAGCGGCGGGAGTTTCGAACGCCGACGCCACCCGCGCCTTGGCGACGTTATTGCACAGCGTGGCCGACAACATCCAACGGGTGGGATTGCCCGATGCTCTGACCGGACCTGTAGAAAGAGGAGACGTGGCGACGGTGCGCAGGCATCTTGCGGCGTTGGCCGAGGTGGATCCGAATCTGGCAACTTCTTACCGGCATCAAGGGCAGGTAATTTTGCGGGCCGTAAGCGAGAAAACCGCACAGTCACGCGGGTTGCCGCCCGATGCGCTACAACAACTGTCTGAGCTGTTTCATGTCCACACCGACCCAGAAACCTGAAATCCCCGGCATTTCCGCCTTCCGTCCGGTGCCTCGTACCGGTGTCATCTACGTCACCACCGAGGCCGAGAAGGCAGGTTATCGCCGTTCAGGAGAGGGCTGGTGCAACCTGGGTCAGGGTCAGCCTGACACGGGCCCCTTGCCCGGTGCGCCCGAACGGTTGCGTGATATCGCCGTGGATCCGGCCGATCAGGAATACGCACCCGTCGCGGGTTTGTGGGAGTTGCGTGAGGCGATTGCGTCGCATTACAACCGCCTGTACCGAAAGGGACGTCGTTCGCAGTACAGCGCGGAGAACGTCAGCGTTTCAGGTGGCGGGCGTGCCGCCTTGACCCGAGCCGCCGCAAGTTTGGGTTCGGTGAACCTCGGCCACTTCTTGCCGGACTACACGGCCTATGAGGAGCTGTTGCACGTGTTCCACGCCTTCACGGCGATCCCAATCTTGCTCGAAGGCGAGCGCGGTTATGCCTTCTCTATCGAGGATTTGCGCAAGGAGATCACGGGACGGGGCCTCGGCGCGTTGCTGGTGTCGAACCCGTGCAATCCAACCGGCAAGCACATCCAGGGTCAGGCTCTCGAAGGTTGGGTCGCAACGGCCCGGGAATTGGACTGTTGTCTGTTGCTTGATGAATTCTATTCGCACTACGTTTGGACGGCGACCCCGGGAACGTTGCCGATGGAGAGTGCCGCCCGCTACGTCGAGGACGTGGACAGAGATCCCGTGGTTATTTTCGACGGGCTGACGAAAAACTGGCGTTACCCTGGCTGGCGCGTGACCTGGACCGTGGGGCCGAAATCCGTCATTGATGCCGTTGCGAGCGCAGGCTCATTCCTGGATGGCGGAGGCAATCGTCCGGCGCAACGTGCTGCGATACCTCTGCTGGAAGACGCCCATGTGATGGCCGAGACGCGCGCGATTCACGATGCGTTCCGAGACAAGCGCGAAATGATGTTGTCGCGCCTCGGTCGAATGGGCGTGCGTTTCGACAGGCCTCCCGAGGGAACGTTTTACTGCTGGGGGAATGTCGCAGCGTTGCCTGCGCCGCTGTCTGAAGGTATGGGCTTTTTCCGTGCTGCGCTTGCCGAAAAAGTGATCACCGTTCCCGGGGAATTCTTCGACGTAAATCCGGGCAAGCGACGGGCGGGCATGCACTCGCGCTTTCGATCTTAC
>JAYUPZ010000336.1:0-1693 GCA_043759805.1 Myxococcales bacterium
CCTTGCCCCAGCCTGACTCGTAGTTGTAAACGCCCACCTGGTAGCTCGGAAGTACGTCATTGCCTCGCACCTCTGCTGTGATGTAACTGTCCGCGGAAATAGGTCCAATACGGGTTTCAAAGATCTGCGAAAAAGCCGTTCGCGGTGTGCGTTGCACGTTCCATTGCTTCACAACCTTTCCTCCGACCCGCAAGGTCACCTCGTCGATGTCAATCCAGTTTGCGGCCTGTACGCGTACCCGAACGCTTGCATCGTTGACAGCACCGCGATGGGTGTCGCCCTCTCGCAACTCACCCATCTGGACAGTTACAAAGGGACCGGTTGTGACAATGGCCTTTTGTTTGGAAAGTGCCGCGACGACGGCATCCGTGGAAACGGAATGCAATTTTGTATCGTCGATGCGAACAAAAGTCCGCGGCGTTCCGACCACGATTCCGGAACTGAAATGGCTGTCTGACACGGCCGTGCCGGTATGCACAATGCCGAGCTCAAACATGCGATACCAGTCGTCGATGGTCTCTCGCATGAGCGAGCCACAAATAGACCAACCATTCAGAATTTCCATCGCGGGGAAATTTTGGACGCACGGTGGCGCAAGCGATCGATCGCCTGTTACCCAGGGACCGCAGTGCGCGGAACGCATGTAACCGCCGTACGCCATACGTCCGTGCGCCATGCTGACCCACGGGCGCCCGGGAAGGTTGGCAAAGCCCGCAAAATACTGGGACAGATCGGATGTGGGCAGCGTCGCGAAGGCTGCCAAAAAGGCGGCTTCATTGGCGGGCTCGCGCAAAAGGCCCGTGAAGTGCGAGCCGATGCTGGTGACTTCGACTCCGACAAGACCGGCGAGCGGTGCCGTCGTCCCACGCGGCCAAAGATCGCGGATGACAGGAGAAAAATCCGTCAAGCGATCGTGATCGGAAGACATGAGAAGTTCAAGCCCAGTCGTTGCTGCCAGGATCACCTGGTTGCGGCCGGGTGCGCCTGCGTCCGGTGATGCCGGCGCCGTATGCACATGAAAATCCGCCGATCGGTATCCCGTGGTGTCAACCGATCGTCGAAGTGCTACGTTTATACTGCGGGTCCTGGATAGATCGATCGTCTCCTCGTGGGTGTCGTATTCGATCCCGCGTGACACGACGATTCGGTAGCGAATGGGTTCAAGAACCGTGGTGTAGTCCCCGGACTGGAACGGGTTGGGAAACACGTAGGGTTTACCGATCGGTACCGAGCCTTCTCCTGTCCAAATTGCGAGGCCGTGGGCAAATGCGAGTACCCCATGACCAAAAAGCTGAGCGGAGCGGCCTTGCGACCAGCCCGGTCGGTCAACAACGTTGCCGAATGCAAGGGGCTCGCCTGATTCTTTCAAAAACGTGATTTGCGCGGGGATTGGCTTGCGGGTGGTTGCGTCCACGATCCGAATACTCAACAGATCTTCTTTTGGACGGACAGGACTTGTCAGTCCCCAAACCAAGAAGAACACGAGGGAGGCTATCCCCGCCATGGGACGAAACCATCGGAGTGGCATGTAGGTTGACCGGAGCGAACACTAACACAGAGCAAACCCGCATGTTTCGTGCGGCGCCCGTTGTGGGATTGACATCCTGCAGGCTGATTTTGAGTTGGTTTGGGGCACACAGAGTCGTCTAGCGTTTTGTTTCCCGGCTTGCGCGTAAACGAGAGTGGTTTGTGG
>JAYUPZ010000337.1:0-7981 GCA_043759805.1 Myxococcales bacterium
CCCCCCGGGCTATTGCGCATCCTCCACCATCCAGGAATTCGTAGCACCCTCCGTTTTTACGGATTCTCGGCCAGCCGGAGCGTGCCTTGCAACACGAGATAATTTGCACCGCTTGCGTTGCCCGCGGTGACATCGAGTTTGGCGCCCGCACCGTTCGCAACGTACTTGCCTTCAATATTCGCCGCCTGCGCAGACGGGGTCCAAATGTTGCCAACGGCCATTGTCACAGTCCCGGGTGTGGTCACATGCACGCCGCTTGCGTTTGCTCCCGCGCCATTTCCCGTGATGGTGTTGCCACCGGGCGACGCTAACGTACCGAGGTCGATAACTGAGCCCGCGTAGCACAGCAAACGTGCACCGGTGCCCATGTTGTTGATGAGCCTGAGGTTGCGAACCGAGACTCTGCAGGTTGCCGGCATCCCCGATGCGATGCGAATGCCATCTTCCTTGCTGCCCGAAATCTCGCCGCCGTCGACCGACAGCTTCGCATTACTGGTCATGCCGAGGGCGTCGCGCGTGTGGTTGATGAGGCGACTGTTCTTGAGTGTGATGTCTGCACCCGCGGCGCTCCCTTGCAGGATCGCATATCCATTGCTGTCAAATGTGGTGTCGGTGGCAGTGATGGTGGCTGAGCCGTCGATCATGACGCCCATCGCGTTATTTGAGATTGTGCTTTTATCAAAGGTGATGACGCTGTCGGAACCACGCACGCCGATGGCGCCTCCCGGAAAACCAGCGATGGTTGAGCCTTGGATGATCACCGTGCCGGTACCGATTCCGATCCCGCGGCTGCCTGTGCCGACTCTCGTCAACGTGACCTCGTTCAAACGCAACGTGGATTTGTCCTCTACCTTAAGCGCGCTTGACCCAGACGTGATCGCCGCCGTGCCATTGATAATCTTGAGCTTTGACAGGGTTACGTCGGATTCGCTTCTCACCGTTACGAATTGACAGCCCGCCGTGTCGTTGACGTTTTGGTCCCCGAAACCCACCACAGTCACTTTTGCTTTGTTCGCAGCGTAAATAGCCGCTTCCCAACCGCTGCCGCCGCAACCGAAAGCACCCGCAAATGTGCAGCCTTCGACGAGCGATGTGCCGCCACTAATTTCGATGTGCCCATATTGCCCGCTGGGGCGATCAAAATGGATGTTGCGCACCGTGCCCGTCGACACACACAAACTGTGATTGCCCTCAACTCTAATAACAGCCTGTCGGGGATTGACAGCCTGCAACGTGACACCGTCGGGCAGTTTGAGTCCAGTGCCCGCCACGCATGGCGCGCCGCTGGTTACCCCAAGCTTCGGCTCGATCGTCTGATCCCAGACACCATCAAGCAACCAAATCGTATCACCGGCTTTCGCTTGCTCCATTGCCTTCGTAATGGTCTTCAATGGCGATGCCATCGTGCCTCCGTTGTTGTCCACACCGGTAGGACTCACGTAAAGGGCGCGGCCGGGAGGCATCGTGTCGATTGCGGCGTCGGCAACGGGCGCAATAGCCGAGTCGACAGGGGTCAGGTCGGCTGATGTGTCCAGGACCGATCCGTCTGGCGCCGCTGCATTATCGACAATGACTGCGATGTCGGCATCCGGACGAAGGCTTTGATCCTCCTCGTCAGCACAGCCCGCAACCAACCAAGCCATTGCACCTATCAACGCTATTTTTTGGTGAATCATTTTTTCTCTTTGCGACACACTACCTCATTCACCGCCCCCGAGCGCGTCTCACGCAAAGATCCATTTCACGAGTGCCACTAAAACCAGCACGGGGACCGCGATGGCTGCCAGCAACAGTAGCACGGCGCCTGCCAAAACCGCCCAGTCGCCGGGGCGTGCTGCACCGTCGGGTCTGCGCTTCAGCAATTCAAGGTTGCGACTGTGAGCGCGGAACACAAGATCGAACACGTCGCCAATAAGCGGGATGTTGCCCACCAACGCATCGATGGCCAGATTGGCAATCATGCGCGCCAGAATGGCTTGCGAAACTCCGGCCTTCTGGGCGAGGAGCACCGTGTACATTCCGATAATCAGACCGGTCAGATCACCCAGGCCGGGAGCGATAAAGCCTAGGATCGGATCCAGGAACTTTCCGTCCATCCAGCGCGCCACGCGCTCGGCCCGTTGTATGGCGGCGGTCAAGGCGGGGTTTGGGGAGTTTGGGGATTGGCTGACGGTCATGACGGTGGCCCTCCACTCATAATCTTGTCCGGTTTTTTGCGGCTGTCTTGTGCCACCCTCGTCAATTGCGGTCGACCCAGCTTTTGATTGCGCTACAGTCACCTCGAAGTCCGTGGCGTGAGCAATTCACCGTTCCGCCCGCATTCCCGATCCACCCACGAGGATCTTGTGATGGCACAAATTCCCACCGAACCGATCGGTAGCATCCCCCGGCCGCTGGCCCTCATCGAGGCCGTCGCCAAACGCGACGGCAACGACCCGGTGCTGGATAACCTTTATGACGAGGCCATCCGTGACACCATTGAGCGGTTCGAGGCCACCGGCTCTCCGGTGGTAACCGACGGCGAGCAGCGCAAATACCACAACTTCTGGACTTATTCGGTACACGGGTTGCCGAACACTGCGCCGGATGGGTTCAAAATCCCCTTCGCGGCCGGACACGTACGGCGAATGCCAAGGCTTACGTCTGGGCCGTTTCGTTATCTGCGGCGTGCCGACGCTTACCTCGACGTTGCCTTGCGCTATGCCACCAAGCCGGTGAAGCAGGCTGTAATATCGCCATCAGCGCTCTCGCTGATGTACCCGCCCGAAGAGCTACCCGGCTACTCGCGCGACCAGTTTCTCCGGGATTTAGTTAACGAGCACGAAACAGAGGTGCGGGATTGCCTGCGCAAGGGCGCGCATGCGGTGCAGATAGATTTCACCGAGGGGCGCCTGGCGGTGAAGATCGATCCTTCTGGAGAACTGTTGCACAGGTTCATTGAACTGAATAACCTGGCCCTGGCGCGCTTTTCCGCTGAAGATCGCAAACGCATTGGGGTGCACACCTGCCCGGGTGGCGATCGCGATTCCACCCACAGTGCCGATGTCGATTACGCCGAGCTCTTGCCCAGCCTTTTTCAACTGCACGCAGGCAACTTCTATGTCGCGCTGGCGAGCGAGCGCGATCGGGTCCGCGCGCTCAAAATCATCCGCGACAACCTCAAACCGGATCAACGGGTTTTCGTGGGTGTGGTGGCGCCCATCGATCCGCGCATCGAGACGCCCGAGGAGGTACGCGACCGCGTGATGGAAGCCGCGCGCTACATCCCGATCGCGCAGCTTGGTACCACCGACGATTGCGGCTTTTCGCCTTTTTGCGACGATACCTCGACCGAGCGGGATACCGCCTTCGCAAAGATCCGCGCCCGCGTGTTGGGCACCGCGCTGGCCGACGATCTCCTACGGGGCGGGTGAAGGCAATGGTGATGGATCCCAATAACCGGCCCGATGACGAGGAGTCTCTGCTCCGGTCCGTGGCGCTACAAAACAGCCAGAGTATTTTGCTGGAACGGCAGAGGGTTGATCGCCAACTGGCCGAAGAGCGCGAGCGGTTGCGTATCACGTTGGCCAGCATCGCCGATGCGGTCATCAGCACCGATCCGGAAGGTCGGGTGGTGTACCTCAACGGCGTCGCGGAGACGTTAACCGGTTGGCACCAGGCAGATGCCGCCGGGCGTCCGCTGCCCGAAGTGTTTCACATTATCAATGAAGGCACGCGCCTGCCGGTAGACAATCCAGCCCTCCGCGCGCTGGCAGAAGGGCGCATCGTTGAGCTGGCAAACCACACCTTGCTCATCGCCCGCGACGGTACAGAAAGACCCATCGACGACTCCGCCGCACCGATGCGCGACGACGCGGGTACCATCATGGGGGCGGTCCTGGTGTTCCGGGACGTATCCGAGAAAAAACGGGCCGAGGCGGTGCAACTGCAGCTCGCGGCGATTGTTCAATCAACGGACGACGCGATTCTCAGCAAGACGCTCGACGGTATCATCCGATCGTGGAACGCCGGTGCCGAGCGGATTTTCGGTTACAGCGAGCAAGAAGCGGTGGGACAACACACCACGCTGATAATCCCGCCCGACCGGATCTCAGAGGAGTCCACGATTCTGGAACGGCTGCGCAGCGGCGAGCGCATCGAGCATTTTGAGACGATTCGCATTACGAAAGATGGTCGTCACATCGACATGTCGCTCACCGTCTCGCCATTGCGTGACGACGAGGGCCACATCATTGGCGCCTCGAAGATCGGCCGCGACATCACCGCGAGCAAGCGTGCGGAAGCCGCGCTTCGACAAAGCGAAAGTCTGCACCGTTTTCTCGCCGATCTGGCCGTGGCCTCCCAACCTTTAACCGATGCCGGCGCGGTGATGGCGCTTACCGCCAGACGGCTCGCCGAGTACCTGCACTGCGACAGGTGCGCGTATGCCGAGGTGGAAGATGAGTCGGTGTTCGTCATCACCGGGGATTACAGCCGCGGCGTTCCGAGCATTGTCGGCAGATGGCCCGTGGCGGCTTTCGGTGCCGAATGCGAGCGGTGCATGCTGGCCAACCTGCCCTTCATCGTCAATGACGTTGACTCCGACATTCGCGATGGTTCGGATTTACTCGCCTATCAGCAGACCCACATCCAATCGGTCATTTGCGTGCCGCTGCACAAGGCCGGCAGGTTCGCCGCCGCCATGGCAGTGCATCAGAAAACCGCGCGGCACTGGACGCCTGCTGAGATTGCGCTTGTGCAGACGGTGGTCGCCCGGTGCTGGGAATCGCTCGAGCGGGTGCGGGTGGCCCGCGATCTCAAGCAGGCAGCGGGTCGGCTAGCGCTGGCGTTCGCCGCCGCCAATCTGGGCGATTGGAGCTGGAATGCCGCGACGGATGAAGTGACTTTGGCGCCGCGCTCAGCGGAAATATTCGGCATACCCGCCATCCCCAACCTGACCTGGACCCGGATGCAGGGCCTCATCCACGTAGACGATCGGGATCGGGCGCGGCTGGCGGTCGAGCGATCCGTCGCCACGCATGAACTGTATGACGCCGAGTACCGGGTCATGCGCCCCGGCGGTGCGGAAGTCTGGGTCTCGGCCAAGGGGCGAGCGCAATATGACGTGAGTGGTGTGGCCGTCAGCATGTTCGGCGTGGTGCAGGACATCACCGAAAAAAAGCAGCTGGAAGGCGAACTTATCCGGCGTGCGGCCGAGCTGGTGGAAGCGGATCGGAAGAAGGATGATTTCATCGCGCTGCTCGCCCACGAGCTGAGAAATCCACTGGCGCCCGTTCGAACGGGCCTTCAGATGATGCAACTGGGAGCCGGTGACGCCACCGCGGTGGCCAAGGCGCAGGCCATGATGGAACGCCAGCTTGCGCACATGGTGCGGCTCATCGACGACCTGCTGGACGTGTCGCGGGTGACCCGGAACAAGTTACACCTGCAGAAAAAGCCCGTCTTATTGTCCGAAATCGTGAGTCACGCGGTGGAAAGCGTGGGTCCGGCGTTGGCGGCGGCCGGGCATTCGTTGGAGGTATCGCTGCCGGATGGGCCGGTCACGCTGGATGCCGATCTCACCCGGTTGGCACAGGTGCTCGGAAATCTGCTCAGCAACAGTGTGAAATACACCCCGGATGGGGGCCGCATCTGGTTGACCTCGCGGCTGCACGCGGGCGAGGTGATCGTCCGTGTGCAGGACAGCGGAATCGGTATTCCGACCAAGGCCTTACCCACGATCTTCGACATGTTTTCTCAGGTAGATCGATCGGTCGAGCGGGTGACGGGCGGACTTGGAATCGGACTGGCGCTCGTGAAAGGCCTCGTGCAAGCGCACGGCGGTTCGGTCAGCGTGGAAAGCCCGGGGGTGGGGGCCGGTAGTACGTTTACCATCCGCCTGCCAGTACTTAGCTTTAGCGTCGAGCCCGCTCCGGAAGTCACCAGTAACGATCTGCGCGCGGTGCGTACCGGGAGAAAGGTGTTGCTGTGTGACGACAACAACGATGCCGCGGAATCGTTGGCGGAATTGCTTACCATGCTGGGCAATGAGGTGTACCTGGCCCGAGATGGCATTGAAGCGGTGCGAGAGGCCGAGCGCATCCGCCCGGATCTGGTGCTGATGGACGTGGGGATGCCACGGTTGAATGGTCTGGATGCCACCCGGCAGATCCGCGCACAGGCGTGGGGACAGTCTCCTTCGATCATTGCGGTGACGGGATGGGGTCAGGCCGCGGACAAGGAGCGATCGCGCGACGCTGGGTGCAACGGTCACCTGGTCAAACCCTTCACGCTCGAGCAACTGGAAAAACTGCTCGCAGAACTGCCGTTGGCGCCAGGCGAGGATTCATGACGACTCGCCGAGATGAACCGTCTGCAAAGCCGCGGGGCGAATCGGCCGATTCACGTCCAACGGGTTTCGACCCCACGGGCGATCCACTTTCGATGCTTGCCGGAGACGGTGAGATTGGGGTCTTCGCGCGACGCCGTGTGGAGGAGAGCGAAGAGAAATTCCGTCGGCTCGTCACGCAGGTGCAAGCGGGCATCGCGCAGACGGATCTTAACGGCCGGTTCACGCTCACGAATGAAAGATACCAGGAGATCGTTGGCCGCTCGGAAACCGACCTTTTGCAGCTGAGGATGCAGGACATTACTCATCCCGACGACCTGGCCGGAAACGTAATACAGTTCCACGAACTTGTCGTCAAGGGGACCGCGTTCATTATCGAGAAGCGCTATGTGCGACCCGACCGATCCATCGTATGGGTGCAGAACAGTGTTTCGCGCCTCGACGACGGCCACGGGACGCCGCGGGGAATTGCGTCGGTCACAATGGACATCACCGATCGCAAGCTCGACGAGCAAGTGCTTCGCGAAAGCGAGGAACGCTTCCGGAACCTGGCGGATAGCGCTCCGGTCATGATTTGGGTCACCGAACCCGATGCGACGTGTACGTACCTGAGCAAGTCGTGGTACGAATTCACTGGTCAGACACCCGAGACCGGGTTCGGTTTCAGATGGCTCGAGGCCGTTCATCCCGACGACGAACAAGCAGCGCATCAGGTGTTCGTGGCGGCGAACGAGAAATGCGAGCCTTTCCGCCTCGAATATCGACTTCGTCGTAAAGACGGCGTGTATCGCTGGGCCATCGATTCGGCGCGTCCGCGAATCGGATCCGACGGCCAGTTTCTCGGTTACATCGGTTCGGTCATCGATATCACCGAACGCCGCGATGCGGAACGTGCGCTGGAGGAAAGCGAGGAACGTTTTCGATCTCTCATTCAAGCAACGACGCAGATCACGTGGACCAACGATGCCGAAGGCAAGATGCGCGGCGAGCAAGAGAGCTGGGCTGCCTTCACGGGTCAAAAATTCGCCGATTATCAGGGCTACGGGTGGTCGCGGAGTGTGCATCCCGACGACAGCGCGTCGACGATTCGCGAATGGCAACAAGCGGTCGTTGAACGAAGGATGTTCGTCTGGGAGCACCGCGTTCTCCGCCACGATGGGGAGTACCGAACGTGCACCATCCGCGCCATACCGATTCTTGAAACCGATGGGACCATTCGCGAATGGATCGGTGCGCATACCGATATCAGCGACCAGCGTGCGCTTGAAGTTCATTCGCAGTTGCTCGCGGAACGCCTCGCCGCGGCGCAGGAGGCGGCAAAGGCGGGCATTTTTGACTGGGATATCCTTGGCGGAACGCTGTATTGGTCGAGCGAGCTCTATGTTCTCTTGGGCCTCACCCCGTGCTCAGTAGTCCCCTCAAAGGAGGAGTGGACACGGAGAATTGTCGAAGAAGATCGTGAAAAGGCGTGGCAGATGTTCCGAGATGCGTCGGCGCAAAAGCGGCCGAACTTTACCATTGAGGTTCGTGCACTGCTTCCCGGCGGCAACCAACGCTGGATCCGTGTGTCGAATAAGATTTCGTATGACGGACGGGGGCAGGCCGTTCGCCTTGTCGGATCGGCGATTGACATTCAAGCGCTCAAGGAGAGTG
>JAYUPZ010000338.1:0-17136 GCA_043759805.1 Myxococcales bacterium
TCGTGGGGGCGTCTGGCCTATGACGTTGCGGTGACGCTGCTGGCATTCGCTTACGGCAAGGACGACTTCAGAGCCGGTTGCGTACATGCTTTTCTCGATGCCTACCGGATGGTGCGCTCGCCGTTGCCCGAGGAACGCAAGGCCTTCCCAGCCGAGCTGCGTTTTGCAGCGTGTCGATTCGCGGTGACACGAATCACCGATGTTTTCCTTCGACAGCAATCCGGTGTTCCGGGTGGCAAGGATTATCGTCGTTACCTCGACCGTCTCGCGCAGGTGAAGTTACACCTTGCCGCGGACGACGGGTTGCTCGCGTGGTGAGGCTTGATTACGCCTTTTTTGCCGTGAGCTGAATGTAGCGGCGCAACGTTTCTTTGTGTTCGCTATCGAGTTCGACAAATCGAATGCCGATGTCCATGGGCGGATCTGGGTTTGCCCAGACCACTTCGCCGCGTACCGATATGGCGCTGTCGAGTTCAGGGAAGTTGATCACCAAATCGACGATTTCGCCGAGGTCTTCAAGGGTGTCGGTTTGAATGCAGATGCCCCCGAGTGAGATGTTTTGAATCCGATGGTTCAACAGCACTTCGGTGCCCGTGAAATCCACGTAAGCATCCAGGTCAAAACGTATGTGCTGTCGGGGAAATTCTTCGTCGGCCATCGTCTACGACTCCCTTGTGCCGTTGAGAATCGCCTCGACAGCCGCAAAAAGCAAACCGGGAGGCGGTGGTGAGCCGGTGGGATCACCGGGATCCCTGCCCGGGTGCAAAGGTCGATGGCGCTGCGATCTCCGCGATCGCGGCGATGTATTGTGAATGCGCGCAACCCCTTGAAAATATGGCATTCGGACCACTGGCACGGCCGTTGCTTTATCCCAAGTCGAACCGAACGTCCGCACAACGAAAAGGGAATGACCATGAACCGCGAAATTGCTACGAGGGCCGTCGCCTGGATAACCGTGTTTGTCACCGCGACAGGTGTGAGCGCCTGCCAACAACCGCCCGAGCTTCCCCCGGCGGACAGCATGACGTTTTTCGAGTTCAAACGCGGCGAGGCCAATGTCGTCGTGGAAGGCGACGAGGCGTCCATGAAGCAGATGGCGTTGTCGATGGACGGCGTCGTCGCTTCGGGGTCCACCGCAAATGTCGATACGGCTGCTCTTTCCGTTGGATTGGTTTCGCTTGGCGTCCACCTGGCACTTGCGGCACCCCGCCTATTGTTTGCAGCAGTATTGTCCGCTGGGGCCGAGCACGATCGCGGCAGCGATACGTGGACATGGGAAAAGTCCATGCCGCTTGCAGGCTGGAAAGGCCGTATGACGGGCAAACTTCGCGACAAGCTCGAGCTGGAAATGTTTGTGACAGGCCTGCGCGACCAACAGGCGAAAGATTACCAGGATTTCAAGTGGTACACGGGCTCTCATGATCTCGACAATGGCCGCTGGCAGATCTTTGCCAAGGACGTTTCGGGTCCCGTGTTGAACATTGACTGGGAACACAGCAACGTCATCAACAAGAAGGTCTCTTTCACGAATGTGACGACCGGGACACCGGAATCAGGTGATACGCTTGCATATGCGCTCGCAGGAAATGTCGCCAGTATGACGATTCGCGATGCCACCGGTGCCGACGGCAAGCCGGCCTCGTTTTCGGTGTTCTGGGACGTCGTTGAAGGCGAAGGTCGCATCCTGCGGGGTGGCTCGGCAGAATGCTGGGATACACTGGCCAAGGGGCAAATTGACATTCCGTGTCCGACGGGTGCATGGCCCACGCCCTGAGCGGATTGCGTCGACAAGCTGGTGTGGTGGAAGCATCCGGGATATGAATTGGTGTGCCCCTCGCAGTGCACGCCATCCCGGGAGTTTCTCAAATGAATACCGCCTGTCTCAGTAGACCCAACATCCGGTCAACGGTCGCAATCCCATCGATTGCCATCACGGTGGCCTTGCTTTTTACGACAGTCCGTCCGGTGCGAGCGCAAGAACAAGGGCCAGTACCTGAATCTGCACCGCCTGCTGCTTCCGTCAGTGGGGAAGCCGCCGGAGGCAGTGTCCCTTCTCCGCCGCCAATAGAGGCCGAAAAACCAGCCGAGCAAGCATCTGAGATCGCAACGCCAATTGATCGTCCCCTTGCCGAAGCCCTGGCCATGGCCTTCGATCCCTGGCTCTCAATCGAGCAACGTACAAGGGCGATCACGAGCGCAGCGATGTCCGATCTGCGAGCCACCGGCGCGCTGGTTTATCTGCTGCACGATGCGGATTCAGCGATTCGCGCCGCGGCTGTGGTCGCACTCAAACCGTTCGCATCTGTCCCCCGTGTCACGCTTGCGCTGTCCGATATCCTGACGTCGCAATACCAACCCGAGGCAATTCGAGTTCAGGCTGCCCGTTCCCTTGCGGCGGGCGCCCCCGATGCGGGTGTGGTACTGGGCGACGTTTATCGGGATGACGAACAGCCGCTCGCCGTGCGTGAAGCTGCTCGGGCATCGCTTGCGGCCTCCTTTCCCGGACAGCTCGCGAGGAAAGGTGATACGGAATTGGTCGATCGCAGCGGGCGAACCACCCTGGTCCTCGGCTCTGCGGTGCTTGGCTCATTCGCGCTTTCAGCCATTGGTTCGCTGGGTGAAAACCAGGCAGGTATTGGCATCGGTGCCGTGGGTGGTCTTTTCCTGGGTGGAGCGACGGCCTATCTATTGACCCGCAAGGGTGAGATTACGCAGGCGCAATCGACCTGGATGGTAAGTGCAGGTGTGTGGGGCGCTTTCCTTTCAACTGTTGGGGTCTACGTCGCGGTCGATGATTCTTCGCCCCGACTTGGACTTGGTGTCGGCCTCGTCGGCGAGTCGCTGGCCTTCGGGGCTGCGTACATGACCCGAAAAACGATGGGTTATTCGAGCGGTGACGTTGCAATCATGAACTTGGGTGGGTTGCTGGGTATGGAGCTGGCCGGTGCCTCGCTGCTGCTTGCGCCCGATCGCGACAACCCCCGCCTCGGCGTCGGCATTGTTCTCGGGGCGGGGGTTTTGGGCCTCGGCGCCGGCGCCGCCATCGCGCCCCGTCTGTCGTTCACCCTCGGTGATACGGTTATGACTGCGGAAACCGCCTTCGAGGGGGCATTGCTGGGAAACTGGGTCGGGCGTGCGCTTTCACTGTCGTCTCGCCACGAAGCATCCGCCACGTTGTTTGGTCTTGGATTGGGTTTCGTCGGTGGCAGTGCAATGTCGCAGTATCTTGATTTGTCGATTTCGGATGTGTCCTACGTTTTGGTTGCGGGTGTGTACGGCAAGATGTTGGGTGCATCGATTCCCATGCTCGCGGATTCAAACGACGATATGTTTGCTGTGGGCATCGGAACGGGCAGCGTTCTCGCCCTGGGTGCGGCATACGCCACGACCGATCGCGTCGAGTTCTCGAATTCTGCGCCGCTTTTTGTGGGGCTTTCCACGGCGTTCGGATGGTGGCACGGCTTTGCCCTCGGCGAGTCAACCGACGGCCTGAGTTCGCAGCAATCCGATGGTGCGCTTTTTATGGGTGCAGCCCTCGGTGGTCTTGCTGCAGCGCCCCTGGATCTTTTTGTTAATCCGACGAACGCGGAGGTATTAGCCCTGACGGGCGGCGTATTCTGGGGGACCTGGTTTTCCGCATGGGGTGCTGCCCTCGGCGATGCGAGTCGGTCAAACCGGTTGCGGATTTCGCTTCTCGCAGGAGATGTGGGGTTGGTAGCATCTGCGATAGCCATCAGTCCGGTGGGCGGTGTGGACCCGCGTGCAATGGGCGTGGCCAATCTCACAGGCCTTGCCGGCTCGGGTATCGCAAGCCTCGCTGCTGCGCTTGTCAGCACGAACGACGACACCGTGGTCGTTGCAAACCTGGTTGGCAGTGGCCTGGGATTTATCGCTGGCGCGATGGTTGCGGCCTCGATGGATTTTGCGCCGATTGCATCGGATCCAATCGACGGCAAGCACGGGAGTCGCGGAAAACGCAGCACAGAAACGACGTCGGTTATTTATCCGCTCTTGATTCCGGCTGACAACAGCAACCCGGCCACTGCCATGGGTGTCGGTTTGGCGTTGTTCGACTAGCGCCATCTGCACCGGCGACTCACTCGATCGTGACAACCTTTTCGGTCCACTGCGCGATATGGTTGTTGGTGTTGATGTCCTGGAACGGCAACGCGAAGGCGGCGAAACTGGGATCTTTTTTGGCCGCAAGGTTCGATGGGGCCACGCCGACCATCCAGATCAAGATCTTGGAACCGCGCAATCCATAGGCGCGCTTGCTGGTGAAAGTCATCCACATCAGCTTGCTATCCTCGTTGAGGCTGAAAACAAACGGACTCCACTTCGGGTAGGAGTTTGTGATGTTGGTGTTGCCGCTGTCCATCACACCCGGTGCACCCGCGTTGACGAGTTCCAGTGGGGGTACGCTTTGATCGAGGTACATTCCCCATAGTTTGGAAGATGGATCCATGTCGAAATCGCAACCTTCGTCTTGTTCCTTGCCAGGTGGGCAGGTGGATTGATTGAATACGAGAAAATCACTCGTGGGACTTATCGCCGGGTAGAAATGGTTTTTGCCCGACACAGCCGGCACGAGGACGCTCGGCGTTGACCAGGTCTGGCCCTCTCGTTTGACCTGCGCGATCGCTCCCTTGTACGAAATCTGATCGGTATTGTGAATGCCAACGTTGGTGAACGCGATGGTCTTGCCGTCGGCCGACCAGTCAGGGTGATCGGCTTGCATCGCACCCACATCAATCGTGCCATCCACCTTGCCGGTCGTACCACTGAACAAGATCAAATCTTTTTGCTTGCCGTCACCGTACATGCCGACGAACTGCGATCCGTCGGGATTCCACGATTCGAATTGGCTTTTCTGTATGAGCGGAAACGGCTGCATTGGCATGTTGGTCTTGAGATCAAAAAGCAACAACCGACCATCGCGCTGACCACCCGCACTGACGACGAGCTTGCTCCCGTCGCGTGACAGAGCGTGACAACCGGGACAGGTGCCGCCTGTCAGTTTGTCCTCGATGATGCGTTCGGCTGCAACCTGATCTTTGTTGCCGAAATCCCATCGCATGATCACAGCCTTGGGCTTGGTGGTCCAGTAGTACAACCCGCCCAACAAATCGTCCTGCGCGAACGACATCTTGATTGCGTCGCTTGCCCCAACCATACCGCCCGTCTCCGGCGTTCCGCGAACAGAGACCTGTACCGGGATTCCGCCGAGATTGGAGATCGCCAGCAGCGACCACACCCTGGCATCGGGTGCGTAGATGCAGCCCATCGCAACGTCAGCGGGGCGCTGGCAGCGTGTAAAGACCCGCAGCTCAAGCGTGTCACTACGAAATGCGATTTCAAAAAGTTTATCGCGGGCACTCGCTGGAATGAAATGGATTTCGATGCCAAACAAGTTGGGTGGTAGCAACACGCCGTCCGCCGGATACACCAACTTCGGATTGTGTGTGGCGTCCGCGACGGCACCATCAAACGTCGCGGCAGGGTCGGCCGGCAACGGATCGCTGCCCGCAGTCAGATTGGAGTCGGATACCCTCGCCACCATGCGGATCGTCAAGCGGGCATCGGTCTGAAGCAATCCCGCTGCTGCGTTCACGCGCACCAATCCGCCCACGCTCGTGCCAGTGGTGACCAACCCTTTTTTCAAATCGTTGTCGGCATTCGCCTTGAGGCTATTGTCCGTGCGCCAGCTAACTTCCTTTGTAATGTCGCGCTCTTTTTTGCCCGCGAAAACGCCAATTGCCTTGAACTGCTGCGTCGCCGCCATTCCGCTCTCGATCGTCACGGTCGCCGTGGCCGGTTCGATCCGCATGCTTTCAAGGCCAGGAATGCTGCTCAAACCCGAAATACCGCCGGGGCTGTTGCCACTGCCGCCTTTGCCGCCGACGCCGCCATCAACGTTAATCAAAACAGTGCCACCCTTGCTGGCACCACACGCAATCGAGCCCAGGACCAAGAGGGTCACGAAAGCCAAACCGTGGACGAGATGATCGGTCATGTGAAAACCGGAGAAGGATCGCCGAACAAACAT
The DNA here is from genome assembly GCA_043759805.1 of Myxococcales bacterium. Lineage (GTDB taxonomy): Bacteria > Myxococcota_A > Polyangia > Fen-1088 > Fen-1088 > JAWXBF01. Next base: position 6,047 of record JAYUPZ010000338.1, read on the forward strand.
GGTTGACTCCTTAAAACGAAACACACATCGACTCGATGCAAGCGGGATGCCGGCCCCAGGCTACACCCAGCGCCTCCATATTGAAAAGCTATGTTGTTTGGAGAGTCGGCCGAAGCGCAGCGGGGGGGGGGGTCCCCCCCGATAGGTGCCACACCGCACCACAGTCAACCAGGGCGATCGCGCAGGGGCGACCCTAAAACAACGCGATGGGCGCAAGGGTCGCCCGCGTCGCCCGTACATATTCCGTTGGTGACAACAGGATCTGCGTACCCCGAACGCCCGCGGAGATCGACACGAGGTCGAACAGTTGAATCGTTTCGTCGACAAATACGGGATAATCTTTCTTGCCGCCAAGGGCTGTTACGCCGCCGCGAATGTAGCCGGTTAGTGGTTGCACCTCCTTGAGTGCGACGGTATCGATGCTCCGGTCGCCGGTCGCCCGCGCGAGTGCCTTCAGGTCAAGTTTTGCACTGCCCGGGATGACTGCAAGGCAAACCCCGTGCCGATCGCCGCGCGCGACGAGCGTCTTCCAGACCTGGTCAAGAGGCAGGTTGACTTTGTGTGCTACGGTTTCTGCGGACAGATCCTCGGGGTCGACCGCGTAGTTGCGCAACTCGTAGGCAACGCCGAGTTTATCGAGGATGCGGGCTGCGTTTGTTTTCATCGGTGGTTGGATGTGCGATAGGGCGTAGCATGAAGTCCCCTTGGTGCGTCAAGCATCGGCGGGTCAAGGGCGGATCCGATTCCGCCGATGGATTCATTCAGGTGTCGCTCCGATCTCGAGGCCCGTTGTTGGCAGGCTTTCGCCTGATGGGAATCGCCGCGTCTTTTTGGGTGGCTTGTGTGGTTCCCAACCCCGCCTACGAGCGCGTCACGCCAGGGGACGCCGACGGGCTTCCAGGTGTGGGGGGCGAGTCAGATCCCGGTGGTCATTCGGGTTTGGGAGGTGACGGAGGGAACGGCACAGCAGGAACGGGCTTGGTCGCGGGGATGGGCGGTCAGGTACTGGAAATCGACGCCGGATCCTCGCCGATCGATACGGGTCTTGACCTGTGGCCGGTCGTGGACGCGGCCGCGCCCATGCCCGACGTACGACCGTCGCCGCCACCGCTTTGTTCGCGCGCCGTGGGTTTACCGTTTGAGGATGAAGACCAAGATGGCGTCCACGACAGGTGCGACAATTGTCCATCGGATCTCAACACTGATCAACTCAATCAGGGTGAGACGAACCTTGGTCGCTTGGCGGACGGCGTGGGCGATGCATGCGATCCACAACCTGGTTCTGCAGGCGACGCGGTGATATTTTTCGACAACTTCGGGGGGACCCGTCTCGATTCAGGATGGACTGGCAATCGTAACGCGACGTCGGTTAGCGATGGCGATCTGCATTTCGACCTGGCAACGGCCGGCAGTGACTACAACATTCAGCGCCAGGGCGTTCGGGATGTCGAGGTTGTGGTGCGTTTCACCATCAAGGCTTGGGCGCCGGGCAGTCTCAACCGCAACTTTTGGGTTGGTGTGCGGGCCGCGACGAACAAGGATGCCTACGCCTGCTCGGCTCGCAAACAGGCCGACGACGAAACGTCTCTCGCGTTCTTCGACTACGCCATGTACGGTACGCCAGCTGCCAAGGTAACGACACCGCTTGACCTCAACATCCCCTATGTCATGCGGATGCGCATCAAAGGATCGCAGCTGAGCTGTGAACTCAACAATGTGCGATACAATGTCGCTGGAACCAACGGAACGAACACGTTTATTCAACTGGGTGCACGCCAACTTTCGGTGAGCGTCGCTTCCGTCGTCGTCTACGAGCTCGGCAACTAAACCCTCATCGCGCGCGTTCTGATTATTGGTTTTCGCTTTGGCGCCTGGCGGCGGCCGTAATTGACCGGACGGTCTCTTTCAAATTACGCAGATAGGGCCATGCGGCGTGCTTCGCGAGCGTGATGAGAATCGTCAGGATCACAACCAACGCGCTTGCCACAAGCCCCTGTAGAACGGTCATCGAACGCGGACCCACCAGCGCAACGAGCGCGATCGGCCAGCGGTACAAGATTGCCAGGTGAACGATGTAAAGCGTGAGGGTTTCGCTGGCAAGAATAGACAGAATTTTCGGCAATCGTACGACGCGAAAGCTGAGCCAGGAAAGCACCGAAAGCGCGAGCAGAATCTCTCCCGTTTTGTAGATCACGTGACCGGGCGACGCTCCCGGGTGGTAACCCGCAGGAGGCCGCGGAAAGCCCGGAAGCAGTGTCAGGTAGCCAAGACCAAAGATGGCAACGGCGGCAAGCGACAGGCGAATGCGCGCCTGCAGGGTATTGGCCTGCCCGTTTCCGAAGGTAAGGTATCCAAGCGCGACGCCACCGAGCACGAATCCCGACCAGGGTGCAAGGGGAAACAACGAGCCAAACTGGTGCGTCAGGTACGCCGTCAGAAACTGCCAGGGCCCGTCGGTCGCCACGGCAGGGTCAATCAGCGGTGCACCGGCCACGGCAGCGATGGCGAGCAGGGCTGCACCCAGCGCCACCTGTCGTGGATTTCGGGCAAGAGCGGTCATGGCTTCGAGCAAGAGGAGCGTCAACCCGATACAGTGCAATGCATCGGCTCGAATGAAATTGAGGTACGCCTCGTGAGCGTAATACGGTTTGACCGACCAGATCGCGTCTGAGAATCGCAGGACGTAACCGAGCGCCACGAGGAAGAGAGCACGTACGACACGTTTGCGGTGCGCTCCTGGCGTGCGGCGGTGTTCGCCAAAGCGGGCAAGCGTGGCGAGGTGAAACGAAAAGCCCGCACATACGAGGAAGCCCACCGACACGAGGCCACGGAAATGCGTGTAGAAATAAAAGAACTCGCCAGTCTGCAACGAGGGCAAAAGGAACTCGTTGAGGGTGTGGCCATTCATCATCTGCAGGGCGATGACGAGCTTAAGGATGTCGATGAAGACGGCCCGCTTGCGAGAGGGTCGTGCCGCGGTTGGAGGGGAGGAAACGGTCATGTCGGGCGGGCCGAAGGGGCAAGAACCTAACCCAAAACACCCCCTAAAACCCAGTCGTATTGATCCGAAAAATTGACGCGATGCACCTGCTCAGATACCGAATGTCCATTCGGTGGGACGGCACGGAGCGTACCCGTTCGATAAGCCGCTGCGACGCGTGATCGAAAAATTGAGATGGCGAAACGCCAGTCCTACGATGGCATCTACACATTTAGCCGGGAGGCAACGTGGCACGTTTGTTCATCGTTTTCGTGGTCGTTCTCAACGTGGGCTTTGCAAGCGCCGTTTCAAGCGCCATCGACACCCCGTTTGAAAAGCTACAAACTGCCGTTGCGCTTGGGCAAAAGCCGCGGGCGCAATGGATGCGTCTTCGCGTTTCCATTCGGGACGAGCACGGCAACCTGCTCGCCGAGCCCTCAACTGACTTGCCATTGAACTTGAAGACAACGGTTCGGGCAAGCCGCGGCGAGAACAATTTCTACCTGACAGCGACGGTGCAGAATCCGCGCAGCAGCAAGGGAAACTACAACAAGCGGAGCACCTGTCATATTGTCGATCTCCGCGTGGTGGAGGAAGTCAGCACTTCGGGAAAGCCCTTCGAGATAAATTCCATGCTGCGGATGTGTGGCGAATCGCTTTCCTTGCCGGTCAGTGCCACCCGACAGTTTCTGGTTGATCTGCAGTCGATGCCGCACGTCGCCCTGCGATAGCGTCGGCTTTCAGGCTCAGGATTCAATCTCGGTGATGCTTTCCGTCACGCGTCCACCGCGTCGACCGAAGGCCTCTATCGGGATCCCGGCTGCACGCAATACGGTTAGCGGTGCGGCGCTGAGGTTGCCACCCACCTTGCGGTAGTGAAGACCGGGATGCCGCAAGGCCCCGCCGGCTCGGCCCGCGATAAGGACGGGGAAATCATTCCAGCTGTGATCGCGACCCTCGGGCAGATCGCTGCTGCCCAGAATTGCGCACGCATCCAGAAGGTTGCCGGTACCCTCGGGGGTGTCCTTCAAGACCCGCAAAAACCGGGTGAACTCGCCAACGGTGAAGCGCGTTGCGGCGTGAACCAGTGGCTGATCTTTGGGCTCGTCGTGGGTGAGATCATGGTGCGAGCGCGTTTGTCCCACTTCCCAGAATGTGGTGCCACCGGAGCCTCCCGAATACATGACCGAGAAGACCCGCGTGAGATCGCAGGACAGGGCCAGTGCGATGAGTTTGCTCATCGCAAGGTTGATCTCGGCGTGGGGCTCGCGTCCATCGCGTGTCTCGAATGGATCGGCAGGCAAGCGAGTCGGGGGCTTGCACCAGGGCCGACGGGGCCAATCCTTGACCATTCGCAATTCGATTTCGCGAACATTGTCGAGGTGTTGATCAAGGCGCGCGGCATCGTGGCTGCCAACCTGTTGGCGCAACCGACGTACGTCGTCGGCCACCACGTCGAGCACGCTGTGTCCGTCGGCCCGCGCGGCGGCGATGGCCGAGCGACCCTTACCGCCGGTGCCGGGGGCTCCCGCTGCACCAAACAAACGATCGAAAACCAGTTGTGGTGAATACTCGGGCGGGCAGGGGTTGTCGGGGCCGCGGTGGGACAAATAGCGCAAGGTTGTGCCTTCATTCGCAACCACGCCCCGCGACACGCCCACCTCCAGCGACGCGAAGGGCGTTTTCCGTCCCACAACCGAGGCCATGACCTGATCGATAGAAGGTAGACTGAAGGTCGAAGAATAAACAGACCGTGGGTGCGGCTGTGATACGAGTGGTCCGCCCGAAAGCACTGCCGACCATCCGCCATGGTGTCCGCGGTCGTTGCCGGTCATCACGTTCAATCCCGACACGACCGAGACATAGGGTTTGACTGGCGCGAGCAGCTCAAGGGCGGGCGAAAGTTCCCAGTCGGCAGTTCCGTCCGAAAGACTTTTTTTCGGCGTCCAGCGATCCAGCTTGCAGCCGTTGCCCCACATATACACCCCGAGGCGTCGGGGGATGGGTGCACCGGATGCGAGCGCGTTGCCATTGTCGTTAAGCATGGGTCCAAGCAAGGGCACGCCTACCGAGAGGGCAGATCCACCAAGCAAGCCTCGGAGGAAGGTTCTGCGGGGAAGACGCGGGGAACGAATCAAGCGCTGGGTCATCGGATTTCCTTTGTCATTCCGGAACAGAGAGCAGACGAAAGCCCTTACTCGCTGCGACTGCAAGCAAGAGGGATTTGAAGCGGTAGCCACTTTTTTCAAGGGTGCCTGCGAACTCGGTGATGAGCTCGTCGTCGCCGTCGCCTTCGAGGGTTCCGAGGGCGAACCGGAACAAATTGCGAACCATGCAAGTTCCCACGCGCGGGCTATGGCGCAAGAGTTTTCCGAGTTCGGCAGCGTCCTTGAACGACTCCCCGTCCAGATCGCCGCTGGCATCGATGGTCAAGCCGTTTTCTGTGTCACGGTAGATCCCGACAGCATCAAAGTGTTCGAAGGCCATTCCCAGTGGGTCCATGGCCTTGTGACAGGCGCGGCACGCCACGATTTCACGGTGAGAATCTAGCCGCATGCGTGTGGTGCGTGGCTTTCCGTCGTCCGCGTGTTCGGGAAGAACGTTGCTCACGTTGGGAGGTGGGGGTGGTACGGCTTGACACAAGAGTTGTTCGCGAATGAATTTGCCCCGGAGTGTGGGAGACGACGACGTTCGGCCCGAGTTGCGCGACAGGAAGCTGGCGTGTGACAGCACGCCTCGTCGGGATGAATCGGTGGGCAACTTGACCCTAAAGAACTGATCGTCACCGCCGATTTCGACTTGAAATCCATAATGTTTCGCGAGGGTTTGGTTGACGAAGGTGAAGTCAGTCTGGAAAATCTCGCGAAAATCGTTGTCGCTTTCGAAGAGTACGCTGTCGATCACCCGCAAGGTTTCGGCCTTCAGATATCCAGCAATTTTGCCCGCGTCGCCGGTGAAGCCTTTGCGAGAACGCACGGTGCGCTGCAGACCATCCAGCTTGAAAAACTCAGAGAAAAAATCCCGAACAGTTTCGCGTGCCTGCGGCAAAGCCAACAGCCGTTCCGCGTGCGCATCAAGACCCTCGAGGGTTGCGAGTTTCCCTGAAGCGGCGGCGTCTAGCAGTTCTTCGTCGGGCAGGGTTCCTGCCAAAAAGTAGGAAAGTCGGGTCGCGACCTCGAAGTCGTTCAGCCGTCGCCAACCCCGGTGTTCTGCCAGATCTTCGCCGATCTCGATTCGATACAAGAAATTCGGTGATTGCAGCAAGGCCGAAAGCGCTGTTTCGAGACCATGTGCTGCGTTTTGACTGCGGTTCGCGGATTCGGCCGCAAGGTACACGAGGCCAACGCGTTCGTCCTGCAAGAGCGGGCGACGCCAGGCTCTGCGTCCGAAGCGACTCACAAATTGATCCGTACAGGCTTCCGCGGCGTCGCTCCACGGAACCGTCTTGGGTTTCTTTACGGCCGTGGCCGTGGCCGTGGCCTTGGCCTTGGCCTTCGTACCAAGGCAGCCCATCCATCTTGCTTGAAAGGCTGTGTCCCGGATAGCCCAGGATGCCAGGTCAAACGCAGCACGGGAGAACTTCTCTGTTGCCCCTCGGCTTGTGCCCACGCGCGCAGCGCCGACGACTGCCGATCCACTGATGATCATGTCTGGTTCAAGATTCTGAGGTAGCGGGACCTTGTCGCCGAGTAGGCTGCGCAAGCTGTTGTGGTATTGCAGATTCGTGAGGCGTGCGATACCGGCCGGTTTTGGCTCGAAGGACGTGTTGGCCTTGGGCACGCGGGCTCCCTGTTTGACCCAACGCCAGACAGTGTCGATTTCGGTTTCCGTAAACGCCTTGCCATCAAGCGGCATGCGATCTTCGTCGTCGAGTCCGCGCAAACGACGGATGAGGTAGCTCGCGTCCCCGTTGTTTTCAATGACGGGCATCCCCGAAAATCCACCCTCCATGAGCTTCGCACCGGAGGTGAGTTGCAAACCACCGCTTGCTTTGTGCGGCCCGTGACATTGCACGCACGAGCGCTCGAAAAGCGGCAAGATGTCGTTGGTGAAATCAACCAGTGGCGGGTAGGGGATCCCGTCCTTGCTCTTTGCGGTGGTACCCTCGGCAGCCTCGACCGCCGGATGGGTCGGCAGCAGCAAGAGCGAGAGGGCGAAGATCTTTGGGAGAATTCTGCGCATCAAGATCCAGTATCTTTCCCCGAGTCTCGTGAATCTGCGTCAACTTCGGCATGCATTGAACCGAATTTTACTCTGTTCTGTGATCCGCTGCGCTGACTTCCGATAGTGGGAGTGGCCGAAGGCACAGGCGTCCGCTTATTGGCCTATCGGCAGGGGGTGTGATACAGCCCTTGAGATGTCCTCAGATTTGCGGGTGACGCGGATAACGCTCCTTGCAGGGTTGACGGTTCTTTGTGGCTGTCCCGTCCCTACCGAAAGCAACGTGGACGCTGCCCCAACGGGACCCCTCGTCATGGACGGTGGCACGACCATCCCGTTCACGCCTGGCGTCTGTCCGATCGACAACAATTGCGGTGGTGAGCTTTATGGGACGTGGAAGTTCTTTTCCGGTTGCGTGCTCGGCGAAGACAAGAAGGCGACAGACTATTGCGCGCTCGGCGCCTTCGAGATTCGATATCAGCCGGTTGGAACGTTGCAGTTTAACTTTGAAGGTACCTACACCCTTGATGTTCAGACGGGGACCGAGGGCGACATTGCGTACCCGGGTGCCTGTTTTGAAGGCGAACCGAGCCTGAGTCGTACCGAATGCACCAATCTGGGTTCGGCGCTCGGCGAGACCTACGATTGCAAGATTGACAATGGCGCCGGGTGCCACTGCCAGTTTTCGACAGTATTCGTGTCACGAACACGCGAGACAGGCATCTTCATTGCGGACGGCGGCCAGTTGTTGCTGGGTGAGCTGCGGCACAGTTACTGTGTCAGCGGAAATCGTATGACAATCAAGAGTCCCGTGGTGAACGGCGAAGCGGTGGTTTATACGCTGTTTCGTTCTGACAAATAGCGACACTAGTCGATAAACTCGACCCACCAGGCGGGACGGGCCTTGACCGGATGCATCGCCTGCCAGACGGCATTCGGCAAAAACTGCTCACTTTCGCAATATTCGCAGCGGACAATGCGGGTGGTGGATGCGGTGATGTTGAGATTCGCACCACAGGACAGGCATCCAAACACAATGGAGATCGTTTGAGAATTCGGTTCGATTTCGGGAACATTACCCTCGTGCAAGGCGCCAACCACCCTCCGCGCCGCCGGGGCGATGCGCGCCATCCACCGGGGCGGAAGGTAACTTGAAACCGTGCGCCCACAGTCACACCGGATTTGGGTCTCGTCGGGCGCGCCTGGTTGCAAGGGCTTTTTGCAACCGTTGCACAGCGGGTGCTCGGGCCCCCATCGCACAAAAATTCGCAATTCACCGTCCTGAACCGCGCTGCCGCGGGTTTTTCCCTCGGTCAAATTAAAATCAGACACATCGCGATAAAGGGCCAACATCGCTTCCCAGGCCTTGTCGGGCAGCGCGATCGTTGCAGAGCACGCCTCGCAGCGGATCGACGTGTGGGTCCGTGCAGGAGGATGCTGCTGCCGCATTCGGTGCACGGCACGAGCAATCGAAACTGAAAGAAGGCCACCGCTATCCCTGTGTTTTGCTGCTGACCGACAGGGCAGGTGTCGTGCGCAAGGTTTGGAACACGACGCAATATCGTTCCGTCAGCTTGAGCAAAGAGGCAAGCTGTTCCTCTGTTGCCGACGTGTCGAGTTCAAACGCAAGACGAATCGCGCGGAATCCGACGGGCGCTTCCTTGCTCACGCCGAGCGTGCCGCGAAAATCGAGGTCGCCTTCCACAAGTACCTTGCCCGAACGCAGCTCAACACCGATGGCGGTTGCAACGGCCTTCAGGGTGACACCGGCGCATGCAGCGAGGGCTTCGAGCAACATGTCACCCGAACACACCGACAGACCATCGCCGCCCGTGGCCGGATGCAATCCAGCCTCGATCATCGCGCGGCCGGTGTCTACCTTGCATGAAACCGCGTTATCCGAGAGCGTTCCTTTGGCTCGTAGGGTCACGAGACCAGCGTTCGGATCTTCCTTGTAGCGGGCCTTGAGTGGGGCCTGGAGAGCACGGAGTTCATCGGCGTTCATGGCGCCATGATGCCACGAAAATGCCCTGGCAACGCTTGCCGCGGGTCGCCAGAAAAATGCCTGCGAATTCGCTGGTCGGCCCTGTCAACTTGCGGTAGGGCTACCCAATGTCATTCAAGGCGACGGGGAAGTTGCAGAAGATCTTCGAGGCCAAGCAGGTCTCGGATCGTTTTCGCAAACGGGAGTTTGTGCTGGAAATTCCTGACGGTCGGTTTCCCCAGGCGGTGTTGTTTCAACTGACCGGCGATCGCTGCGAAAGCCTCGATGCATTTAAGGAAAATCAGTCCGTGGTTGTTGAGTTCAACTTGCGCGGCCGTGAGTGGACCAGCCCCAAGGGCGAGGTGAAGTACTTCAACAGCCTTGATGTTTGGACTGTCAAGCAAGCATCGGCCGGTGCGGGTGGAATGGATGACGAGCCTTTGCCTGACGAGCCGCTCGAACCGATGGACGACGTGCCGTTCTAGGGTGTGGTGGCGGCGATGCGCAACTCGCGCGCACGTCTGCGGTAGTACATCGTTTTGGGTTCGAGAGACGCCGCACGCTCGAGTGCGTCAGCGGCCATTGCCTTCTGGCCGAGCGCCCGGTTTATCTCCCCCGCTAGATAGTGCAGCTCCGCGTTGTCGGGAAACTTCGCGATGCCCATTTGCAAAACTTTGAGTGCTTCGTTTGGCGCAACCCGTTGCCGAAACGAGAACCAGCCGAAGTTGGCGTACCAGTCGACGTTGTTCGGATCGAGTGCCACCAGCTTTTGTAGGCACGCAACGGCCTCATCGGGGCGGCCGAGTTCGGCATGGAAGCGACCCATCATGCGGTAGGCGCGAGCAGCCTTGTCGGTTCCTGGAAAACGCATTTGCAGGGTCTGCATTTCCACAATCGCGCGTTCAAGTTCGTGATCCAGTTTTGCGGTGATGAAAAAAGCGTGATCGTAGAGCACACGTTCGGCGTATCCCCGGGCATTGTCGGGATCGGCCTGCAGGAGGGTCAGCATTTGCTCTTCGGCGGCAGCTTTGTTTGCCGACAGCGCGTAGGCCGAGGCCAGTTGATATCGTATCTCCAAATCGTCGGGGTTCCGACTCACATCGGCCTGCAACCTGGCGAGCAGGCTGTGCCCCGCAGCAATCTGTTCCACGCCGCGCTTCAACACGTTCGCAGGTGTAAAGTCGACGAGGCGTCCCATCTCGACACCGCTAGCATCCAGCACAAGCATCGTGGGGTAGGCTTGCACTTGGTACCGTTCTGCTACGGTCTGTCCGTCTTCCTTTTCGATGTCGACGTGAAGGGCGATGAAACCTCGCTCCAGAATCTGTGCTACGGATTTGTCGGTATAGACCTCCTCTTCCATCCGATGGCAGGCTGGACACCAGTATGCGCCCACGTCGAGGTAGATGCGTTTGTGCTCACGCTTCGCAAGCGCAAGCGCCGCTTCGAGTCCCCCCGAAAACCAATCAACGGCAACGACCACCGTGCCATCGTCCTTTACGCCCGGTGTCGCGGTGACATCAAGCTTGTGGGTGGGGTGCACGCGGCAGGCGCAGGTTAGCGCCAGCACGACCAAGAAAATCTGTTGCGTACGATGCGGGGTCAACATGGGGCGCAGAAAACCATGGCCCGTCACAGTGTTCGTGTCTGTAAAAATTCACCCAATTTTATTCACGATAAGAGCGAGTTGCCTCGGCTGGCGTACGATGCCGCAATCCAAACCGCTGCAAGACGAATGACCTGCCATGAATGAAATAAAGCCGAATCGACGCCACATCATTGCGGGCGCCACTGCGTTCGTGCTGCCCTCTGCGGTACATGCCGCATCCAAACCTGGGGTGGTCGAGGCGGAGTCCTTTCCGGACGGACGATTTGACCTGCGTTTCGGGCCACTGGCACTGGTGGGCGCTTATCCTGCCATCGACGATGCGCCGGTGCGACCGTTGCGAATACAAACGGAACGAA
>JAYUPZ010000339.1:0-3797 GCA_043759805.1 Myxococcales bacterium
CATAGACCGCACTTTTTTTGTTTTGCTGGCGGTAGCCGGTTGCTCGAAAGAGGCGGAAAAGCCGAGGGATCCTGTTGCAGCCGCCATTCCGGTTGCACCGGTTGTGGATGCGGCCGTGGTCGTTCGAGATGAGCGGCCGGCCCCTGCTCTTCGTCTGGTTCGTGAAGGTCCACCGCTTGCGATGGTCGGCGACGACGCGCACGTGTATTTCGCTGTACCATCCTCGGGCCAGGTGTTGCGATTGGATCGCCATACCCTGAAGGTTTCAATATTCCTGGAAGGACTGAAGGAACCCACGGGACTCGCCCAGGATCTGGATGCGGTGTACGTGGTGGATCGCCGCGCGGGCACGGTAAGCCGCGCGGTGAAAGCGGGCGACAAGCCACTGCAGATCCTTGCGAGTCAAATGGTCGAACCCACCGTGGCCGCGATGGATGAACGCGGTCTGTTCGTGGCGGCTCCGGGGCAACTATTTGGCCTGTCCGCGGAAGGAGGAGTGCCGAAGGCAAAGGCGGTGCTACCGGGAAATCCGCGTGCAATGGCACTCGACTGGGATACGATTTTCGTAACGGTAAACGACGTTGTTGTGACGGTGGCGCGCGGTGACGGCACAACCCACGTGTTGCCCGGTTCTCATCCCGTGGTGTCGGCTGTCGCCGTTGGGCCCGAGTTCGTGTTCGCGTCAAGCGGTGTGCAACGCTTGATCACGCGATACGCAAAGAAAAGTCGCGCAGCGCTGGCATTGCTCGACAGCGGGACATGGTTCGAGCCAGCCTCGGTTCGAGGGCTCACGCTGTTTGGGCGCACGCTGCTCGCCTGTACCGATGAAGGCAGCCTTCGGATCAATGTTGCAGACGGTAAGAGCGATCGCGTTTTCGATGATCCCTGCGATGCGGTGTTTCCATTGCCCGAAAATAAGCTTCTGGTTCGCACCGAAAACAAGTTTTGGCTTGTCGCCAACCAGGCACGCAACCGGGTGCTCGCCGATCATATTGATCGGGTGATCCAAATCGGGGGCAACGATGTTCTCGCTGTTCGTGGCAGTGAGCTCATCTCGATTGAAAAACGGTCAGCGCGCATGTCGCGTGTGGCAGCAATCGTGGGACACGCGACGTTGCACGTCAAGGGCAACGAGATTGCCGGCTGCGACGAGGAGGGATATTTTACCGTTGATAGACTGGGAAGAGAGCGCAAAAATCACGGTTTGAAACACGGTTGCTCGGGCAACACAATCGACGACGAAGAGGTCTTTGTCGCTTTATCCGAACCCAACCAGATTCGCGTGCGGGGATTTGATCGAAGCGCGGTGAAAACCCGAACCGCCGGGGCCTTGCCACCCGAACCAGTGATGGAAGCGGTCATCCTCGACACCGTCGTTCACGCGATGAAGAACAATCGATTGAACTTATTTTTGCAAACGACGCCCCGTCGCATCTGGACTGTCGGTAAGCGCGGGCAAAGCCCTTCGGTTGTGATCGAGCGGCCGCAGGACATCGAACAGTGGGCCGTGACCGATCGCCACGTTTACTGGACCGAAAGAACAAAGGTGCCGCATGGCGACGAGGCTGTTCCGACACGACTTTATCGCGGCAACCTGGACGGCCTTGGTGTGATACCTTTGACCGAAGTTGCGTCCAAAGGTCCGGATACCTTTGTCGAAAACCTCGAAGTGTCCGGAGACTACGTATTCTGGGACAGCCTTTCCCTTGTGGCCGGCGTGAGTTGGCGCAGTGGATGTCGGCTTTCGGAGACCGAGAAGGTCGCCACCCGGCAAGTTTGTTTCAACCCAAACAACACCACTGACGTAGGCAATTTTCGCCAGATCCAAGCGCGTGAGCGCGGCTGGGAACAGGACGGAATGCGTTTTGAGTTGAACACAAATTCGGGCGGCTCGGTTGTTGCCGAATACCTCGACATTCCGGCTCCCCGTTTGCTACACGAAATTCAGGGGCCCGCTGTGTCGGCGATTCCCGGTGTTGCGATTCTGTCGGTCGGCGGCAAATCGCCGCGCAGTACCCTTCGCATCGACGCCGGGGTTGTCTCGTGGCGAGAAGCGGGGCGCCTGATGCTATGGGACAAGCGAACAGGCAAGACCATCCCGAGTAAAGATACATCCGCGATACCCACGGTTTCCCTTGCGTCCGGCGCGACGGGCGTGGTCAAGGCCATCACCAACGCACTGGTCGTATTCGCAGTTGCAGGCGCAACACCCCGGCAATCGTGGTTGGGCTGGGCTGATCATACCGGGGCGCCCCTCGTTGAGGGGGTGCCGACAACCGGCATGGATGCGATCGTTGCGATTGGCGACCGCGAGGTTTTTATCGCCGACGCCCGGGGCATTTCTTCCGTTCCTTTTTGGGGAAGCCTTGCGCGCGGCAAGGTGGATGGGATGGTGCGCCGGTTGACAACCGCACAGGCGCGCAGCTTGTTTGCCGATGGGGATAACGTTCTTTTCACCAATGGCCACGGCTGGCGGGTTCCGATTCGAGGGGGAACGCCGGAAAGGTTGATGCCGAACGCCGTGGCACTGGTGGCCGATGCCCAATCGTATTACTGGATCACGCCGCGCGGCGATGTTCAGCAGGCGCCGAAATCCAACTGGCAAGTTGCAAAAGACACGGTCTTGCCGCGAAACATCCGCTGGTCGTACGACGAAACGTCGGGTGTATTGCGTGGTCCCATGCAGGGCAATGACGAGTCCCTCTGTGTACAGCAGGGTTCGCAGCAACTGTGTGCAAGGGCACCTGCCACGGTGGGCGTGAACCATACGGCCGGACATTCTCCTGACGGTCGCTGGCAAATCCTTGCGGGTCCCATGCCGGCCTGTACAGAAGCGTGCGACGGCGTTTTGACCCTTCTCGACAGGGATACAGGGGCCATCTGGGGTTACGATTCGATTCGGAGGGCCTGGATTCTCGGCTATCCACTTTTACCCTGCGCGGATACGAAGCGCTGCCTGGCCGTACAGGATGTGCTCGCCTGGGAGCCCGATGGGTCCCTGTTTCTCAACAAATTTCGACTCAACCCACAGACCAAGGTGGCAGAAGATCGTTGCCCCGATAAACCCGGCTGCGGTGACCTGCCGCGCGGAACCGATGCAGGCGTGCCCTCCGCACCCTGATATGTATTACAGACCGCGACCCGGGTGGGGCCTGGCCTGTTTCACGACCAGAGTGGGGGGATTGCCATCGAATTTGAACTCGACATCCATGGCAAAAAATATTCCGGGCGTGGTTCCATATGCAGGCAGGAAGAACTGGTGGATTCGATCAAGCGCGGCGCCAAGTTCGTAGGTTTGAGTCGCCGTCAACACGGTCTTGTTCGCCGAGATGAGCGATGAACGGTCGATAAAGACGATCGGGCGGTTGGGCGAATAGTAGTAGTAGAGGAGCTGGTCGGTCGTGATGCTTGGATCGGGCTGTACGACGGATGCCTCACCGTATTGCACATTGATGTAGACAGCGGGATCGGCGCCCGACGTATCGAAGGGGTTGGCGGTCAGCGCGACACCGTTGGCTGCTTCGTCCGGGAAGCTGTTGTGCACCAGCAGCGCCATGCCAACCGCGCGATGATCGATGCTTCGATACGCCCGCTCCTCAAAGGCGCGGAAGAACCAGATGCTGGCCCATACTTTTCGAATCGCATTCAACACGGGTCGATCGGGATCGCCCGGCTGTCCACTGTGGGAGGTGTACAGACCCGCGCCTGTGAAGCCTTCCAAATCTTCGGCGTTGGTGCTCGATCGGAAGCGCATTCGAGTTTTCGGGTACTCGCGATTCAGCTTGTCGAACAGGGTT
>JAYUPZ010000340.1:0-3796 GCA_043759805.1 Myxococcales bacterium
CTCCCCGATAAGTAACACAAAAAATGCGGTTGCGCCCAGATCGTTGGTCAACTGCGCGCCGTGAGCCAATACCGTGGGATTGGCAGCCATAAGGACAAGTGTGACGATTGCCGCGCCCTCGCCCCAGTGCCGTCGCGCGAGAAAAAACACATACAAGAAAAAGAGCGCCGTAAGCGCTATGGTCGCGAGCCGACCGGTCACGATCTGCGCCCGTGCATGCGGATAGTTGCCTCGCATGTACGCCTTGGCTGTGACACCGCTGTCGTGCAGTTGCCAACCGTCCGTCTTCGTCAGATCATCGGATGCACCCAACCCCGCGACGAAACCGACGATCGCATTCACGAGCGGAGGGTGCGCATACGACAGCCGCGCATCTTGCCAGTAGGCAAGACCGCGCACGAGGTGAAAGGGCTCGTCGATGGTGGGAGACTGCAGGACGGCGGTCGCGCCCATCCGACCGAGGAAAGCACCACGGCGAATGCGGCAAACAGCGACCAGGTCTTTTTTCGGTCAACAAGCAACGATCAATAGTCCAGACCCGAGAGGAGAGTCCCGCTAACCCCTCGCTGTCAACCCTTTGTCGGACCTCACACTCAACCGTCACATCCGATGGGACCGGCGGTCGACACAACAATATCGTCGTAATAAAGGGATCCCGTGCTGCCGCTGAAATTCTGGCCACCGATTTTCAGATACCGATAGATGGGTGACCAGCCGGTACGCCCCTGTTTCCAGTCGGATACGTCAAGGCCAACGACCAATTTGCCACCCACCCAGGCCGTAAATCGGTGGTTCATGCCGTCGAACATCGCCTCGACACAGGTCCATGAACCCGGCTGCAATTCGATACCGCGGCCCCCATCGCCGGGGATATCGGTGCGGCCGTTTGAAAACTGGGTTTTCTCTCCACCCCCGGAACCCTTGGTACCCGGGATGAGATTCACATCCAGCATGCCATGACTTGCACCGAGGCGAAGTTCCTCGCCGTCGTCACCGATTTTTTCGGCGCCTTCAATGAAGGAAACATGGCCGCCCATGTCCGCCGTGCTTTTCTCGGTGCGCATGAAAACGCGAACATAAAGTGGTTTGCCGTCTGTCGGGAATTCTCTGATCGGCACGAGCGCCACGCCATACGGGGCACCCGTCAAATTTGCAGCACGGGTTCCTGAATGGGCCTGCGCATCCGTGACTCGAATGCGGTCATTCTGCCAGGCCGGCTGCGCGGTCCAATGCGGCGCGCCAGGTTCGGTGCCGGGCTTGCTGGACTCGAAACCGTCACACAACAGGGTTTCGGGGCGATCACAAACCGGCTTTGCCGACGTGCCTCCGGTCGCTCCGACGACGCCCCCGACGGGGGATCCACCGGTCGGCGTGGTTTGTGCCGTTGTCCCGCCTCTGCCGCCCGGGTTCTCTACGATTGCGGTGCCGCCCATCCCTCCGTTTCCGGTTGACGTGATGTCGGACCCACGATTCGTACCACAGCTGCAGCTCGGAAACGAAAGAAAGAGGATCATGGGAAGGACTGAAAAAGTGCGCACACCCGTTCAACGGCCATCACGAGCCAACTGGGCAATTCTTCGACAACCCTTGACGCGAGCCGACGTCTGGCCTTACTCTGCCGGCCAAAGGATGTGAGCCATGACCGACGAGTTGAATCCGTATGCCCCACCATCGGTCGACGCCGACCTCGCCATTCAGGGCAATAGCGCGGGAAGCCTCGAGGCCGCACTCGCCGGAAGGTGGGATTTTCAGGTGGGCGAGCTCCTGTCCGAATCGTGGCGGCTCACGTCGGGTTACAAGGGGACGTTTTGGGCGACCTCGATTATCGGGATTGTCTTGATGATCGTTGGCCAGCTCGCGACCTCCGCCTTCACCGGGGCGCTGGGCGTCGTGAGTCCCTTGCTGGTGATGATCGTTGGCATCCCCGTCAGCGTTGCGTTTGCAGGGCTCGGTTACCCGGCGCTGTATTTGCCCGTGTTCATGACTGCGCTCGACAAGTTCGACGGGCGGCCCGTGTCGATGAAAACCATGCTCGACTACAAACCGAGCATCGTACCGATGATCATCGTCGGAATACTTGTAACACTTTTGGTTTCCCTCGGGATGGTGTTGCTGTTGATTCCGGGGTTGTACCTCACAGCCGTGTACATGACCGTGACACCGCTTGTGAGTGAACGAAATCTCAAGCCGTGGGACGCCATGGAAATAAGCCGCAAGAGCTGCACCCACCACTGGGGCAAGATACTATTGCTCATGCTCGCCGTGGGTCTCGTCGCTGGTATCGGCTCCGTGCTCACCCTCGGCATAGGCCTCATCTGGCTTGCGCCCTGGTTGGCCATGACCTACGCCGTGCTGTTCCGACGCGTCTTTGGTCCTCGCCCGGTTTAAGCGCCATCGGCTTCCTTGCTACAAACCAGGCCAGGGGTGATTTCCAATCGAAATTGTTCAATAATATTCAGTATTAGGCCGTTTAAAACTCCTATTTATAATCGGCCAAATACCATCCAGCGCCCTTATCGGCCCCTACCCCGATGCCACGGCGTAGCGATCTTTGGTCTTCAAAAACCAGCGCTCGAAATACCGGAAGCTGAGTCCCGCAAGCAGGATTGACATGCCCAATACCAGCGGGAATTCCAGCACGCCCGGCTGCACGCCCACGAGGCCTCCGACCGCCAGCACCAGGTTGTGGGCCGAAAAGTGCAACAGATAGACGCCGTAGCTGACCGTGCCAATGTAGACGAACGGCCGCAACCGCAAGATCCGTGCAAGCGCATTGTCCTCCCGAATCACACAGCTGCACACAAGCAAGGTAAAGGGCACCCGGAAGAGCCACATTGAAGGCTCCTTCATGGATAGCGCCAGCAATGCCAGCGCCAGCCAAAATGCAGCCGACAATCGCCGACCCGTGAGCGCTGCCAGCAAGGGAAAGGTCCGCCTGTCGTGCAGGAGCTGCGCTATCAACACGCCGAAGGTGATTGGCGCCGGCATGCGATACCAGAGTGTTGCGGTTTCAGTGCCATGGGCAATGAAAAAGTGTTCGTCAATCGCAATTGAAAAAACGAGCATGGCTGGAATGAAAAGGCGCGAAAACAACCGGGGCGCGAATCGCAATACAAATGGCCAAAACAAATAAAACTGCTCTTCGGCAGCGAGCGACCAGGCAAAGAAGAACGGAATGGGCTCGCCGGTTCGGTGAACAAAGATGTTCGACGTGTAGGTCGCGAAATACGGGAAGTTGTGCAGAAAGTTTTGCGCCGCCAGTTGCTCGGGATAGCGCAGCGACTTGACCAGATACAGCAACAACACAGCGTAATACAGAGGCACGATGCGCAGCGATCGGCGCATGTAGAACTTGCCGAGCGCAATCGTCCCCGTGCGGTCGCGCTCGCGCAAGAGGAGCGTCGTGATGAGAAATCCGCTGATGACGAAAAACAGATCCACGCCCGTGTAGCCACGACGCCACAGTGTCGGCCAGTCCGCAGCGGGTTTGACGATGTGAAACCACACCACGCCGACGATGCTGATGCAACGCAACCCGTCGAGGTTCGAGAACCGCTTCTGTGCCGCAAAACCTTCGGCTGTCACCCCGATCGGGAGCAACTTTTGCCAGATCGCGGCCAGCGTCCCGGATGGGGACGATTCGCGAACGACGGTAGAGCCAGGCTCGATCATGGGTTGAGGGGCGCCGAGATTAGCGCATTCCCCGCTCCGGGATCGACTACTCAACGCGGCAAAAATCGTCGCGATTCGGGAATGACCTGCGTCCACAGGCCGAAGGTGGCCGCAAGGAAGTGGT
>JAYUPZ010000341.1:0-3795 GCA_043759805.1 Myxococcales bacterium
GTTGCCTGCGGTTCACCACACGGGTCTTTTCTAAAGACTCAGTCCCAATCAGGACAAGCAAGTGGATCCCAACGATAACGCGGTGTAGACTCCCGCAGAATCTGTGGGGCTTTTATTGAGTGCCCCCGGTGACCGAATATTCCGGAGGAATCATGTTGAGACTAGTGTCGCGCGTATCTTTTGTTTTTGTGGCTGCTATGGCGGTTGGTGTGGGCTGCGGTGACGACAAAGGCAAAATGCTGCCGACCATCGTTATCGACAGTGGCGCAGACGACGGCGGTGGCGCAGCGGCTTGCGGTGCAGTCTTCCTCTCTCCGGCCGATCTCTCAACTTTGACGGCTGCGGACGACAAGGACGCGGATTCTTGCAAGACCGGCTTCCAGACGGATGTTGAGCTCGCCGTGGCAGGTGGTTCCAACGGCACAAGCGCAACGCTTTTTGCGGCGGGCGTGCAGGTCGGCTCGGCTGTCGTCAGTGCTGGTCGTTTGACCTTCGTGAACGTTCAACTAGCCGCACAGGGCTCGGTTGCACTCTCGGTTCAGGTGGGCATGGGTACCACGGGTTGCATGGCGACTTCGACGGTGATGGTCGACTGCAACGTTCCAACCTGTTCGATTACAAAGCCGGTTCTGTCGGATACGCACCCGATCTTGAACAGTGCTGATCGCTCTAGTGTAGCGGGCTCGGACTACCAGGTGGCCTTCGAGGTCACGACCAGCCTGCCCGACGGCCGGGACGTGTTGCTTGAGGTTGCTCAATCGACGGCCCCTACGGTGGTTACCACTCTGACGGCCAAGGCCATGGGCGGCAAGGCGGCATTCCCGGGCGTGACGTTGCGACCGGATGGCTCTTTCGTGGCGCAGGCGATTTGTACGGATGCCAATGGTGCGAAGGGCTCGTCAAGCAAGGGTACTTATGTGGTTGATACGTCGGCCCCGACGTTGGACGTGACCTCGCCGGTCGACATGAAGCACTTCAATCCGACGGATCTGATGAACGGCAAGTTCCAGGTCTGCGCCTCGACGATGAGCGCCGATGCGGTCGGTTTGCCCGCAGCGAAAGCGAATCTGTGTGCGGCGATTGGTACGGCCAGCCCGGTTTGTGGTTCGGTTGCGACGGCGGGCGCGGGCGGCAACGGTTGCGTTTCCCTCGATTGCCCCGGTGGCGCACCGTTTAACCTGACGGTGACGTTGAAAGATGGCGCTGGCAACCCGACGACCAAGACGGTGCAAGCCGTGACCTGTGCATCAACGTTGCCGAGTGTGCAGATTGTGTTGCCGGCCGGTGATGCAACGCCGTTCAGCGATGTGGCGAAGCATTTGTTGGCAGCGAACTCAGCCCAGGCGTTCAAGGATGCGGATGCGGTGAAGAGCGGTGCGCAGACGACGATCGTTGCTTGTACGAATCGTTCGGGCGTGGCGCGTTTGTTTGAAGGCGCCGAAGGTTCGACGTTGGCTCAGGTTGGTGCCGAACAGACCGTTCAGAATGCACAAGCATCTGACAACTGTCCGAACGGATTGGCTTTCGTTACCCGCTGGACGAACGCCTCTCTCACGGACAGCCGCATGGCGCAAGACGGTACGCTGACGACGCCGACGGAACTTCAGGTTCGAGTAACCGATGTTTCGACAGCAGTTGGATCCAGCCCCTCGGTCAAGCTGTGGGTGGACTCGGGCGCTCCCAATGTTTCTCCACTGTCACCGGCGAATCTCTGCGGCTCAATTTTCCAGAGCATGACGGATTTGACCAGAGATGTTTCGTTCGCTTCAAACACGCGCCAGTTGAGCATGGTCGTCAACGGACCCGGCGGGCAGGCAACGTTTTCACCGACGAGTTTTTCGACGGGATCCGCCGTCTTCGGCAACGTAATTTTCAAAATTGGCAGCAGCACCGTCTCGGTGACCGCGACCGAACCTTCGGGCAATTCATCGGGTCTTATTACGTCGCCTTGTACGGTGGTGGTGGGGCAGGTTCCTGTCGTGACCTTCACGTCTCCTGCAACCGGTAAGAATCTTTGTGCCGCTGGCAACACCAATCCCTTGTGTGTGACGGATGGTGGTGGTGCTGCCGGATGGCAAGGCGACTTGTCCGCAAATGTGACGCTCAACGGGTCAGCCGTGAATACGGGAACTGTAACCTTTGCGCTCAACGGAAATAGTTTGGGAGTGGCCAATATCGTTGCGGGCGTTGCAACGCTTGCAAATCAGACGATCGCGGACGCCGCTTCAGCAACGATTACGGCAACAACCAGCGACCTCGGTGGGACCGGGACGGGCCTCGCAACCCTCACGGTGGTGGTCGACACGACCAGTCCCGATGCGCTGGGTACGGTAAACGCCGTGGTCGAGAATCGACGTGCAACGAGCTTCCGGGTTTCCTGGACCGCACCGGGCGACAGTGGCCAACCGGTCTCCGGTTACGACGTGCGCGTCTCCAAGACGCCAATTACCACGCCTGTCGAGTTCAGTGCCGCCGAGACCGTCGCATTTGGCGGCGCTCCCAAGGCCCCTGGCCAAGCTGAATCGGTGGTCGTGAGTGGTCGTACGATTACGCAGGGATACTACTTCGCTGTCGCGCCGATTGATGCCGCTGGCAATACGGGAACCATGGCATCAGCAGGACCAGTGTCGGCTGCGTTCAACAGCATCATTTTGACACCGCCGGCGACTGGATTGGCGACCGGCCAATTCAGTGCAAGCATTGAAGCCAGCAACGATGTTATTGCAGATGGCGACAATGTCTCTCGTGCTGATATCCTGGTGGGTACTCAGAACGATCAGTCGGTGTACATCTATAAAGGGATTGCGACCCCCGTCGATACAAACGCACCCAATGTACGAATCGACGGTCCCTCTGGCGTGGGTTTCGGTCGCTCCTTTGTGAACATCGGCAACGTAGACGGACTCGACGCAGACAACGTTGCGCGAGACGATTACGCAATTGGAGCTCAGGGTGACGGCAACGGCAAGGTGTACATTTTTAAGGGTCGAGCGGTATGGAACGCGACCTACACCCAGGCGAATGCCGACTACACCATCGATTTGGGTGCAACGTACGCATCCTCTGGATTCGGTCTTTCGCTCACGCGGCTGGGAAATGTCGACGGTCAGGGTACAGACGATTTCGCAATAGGTGCGCCCTTGTTCAACAGCGTGCAAGGTCGCGTCGTGATCGTTTATGGCAAACAGGGGTTCAGCACCGCAAGCCTCGAAACGGCAACCATTGATGGACCGCCTGGGACCGGGGCGAGATCCTTTGGAGCGAGGATCACTGGACTCGGTAGCTTCTATCCGGGTGCAGGAACCTCGTTGGTTGCGGTCGCGGCCGCAACAAAAGTTGTTTACGCATTCGGGCCGATGGCCGCGGGTTCGTATTCGGTCGCCGACGCCTTACACTCCAGGACTGAGAACATCGGAAACTTTGGATCGGTGCTTGGGCTCCTGGGTCCAACCGGAGGATTTAATGGTGTGGCTGTCGGGGCTCCGAGCGCCAACAAGTTGTATGTTTGCACCGGTACTGCTTCGACCGGTCCGTTTGCAAACTGCCCTTGGGTGGAATCGACGAACACTCCCACGAATTTCGGGCGTGCTGGTTTCTCGGGTGCGCACTCAGGTACAGGTATTTCCGATTCCGTTATTGGTGATGCGAATTGGGATTTGGTGACAACCTCCACTGCCGAGAATGGTGGACCTGGGAGGGTCTACATCGTTGACGGTGGTCGTGTGGCCACTCTCGCAGTTGGGACTGACCTGAGCACCGGTTCAGATGCGATTGTTTCCTTGCCCAATGGTTGGG
>JAYUPZ010000342.1:0-1673 GCA_043759805.1 Myxococcales bacterium
AGGGGTTCCTCGACCTCTTCTTTGAACACGACGGGCGATTTTACGTTTGCGACTACAAGAGCAATCATCTGGGCGACACGCTGAACATGTACACGCCCCAGGCGCTTGCGATCGCGATGTCGCACGGGCACTACTACCTTCAGTATCACCTTTATATTTTGGCTGTTCACCGGCACCTGCAACGAACCGTTCCGGACTATGACTACGAAAAGCACATGGGGGGCGCGGTTTATCTTTTTCTACGCGGCATGGGGGACGCTCAAGACGGCATTCAACCCGGCGTCTTTTTCGAGAAACCGCCACTTTCGCGCATCGTGGCGCTGTCAAACCTCTTGCATGGCTGCAAGAGCGAGGTTCATCCGTGACCATCACCCTCGATGAACTGGTCAAACAGGGACTGCTGTCGCAGCTTGATTGCCATTTCGCTCGGTCGCTCGTGCGCCTCGGGCACGAATCGGATCCGACCATTGAACTCGCCGCCGCTATCGCCAGCAGGGCCGTATCACGTGGTCATATTTGTGCAGATCTCAACGAACTGCACCGCGAGGGTTTGTTCGCGGACGACGACGCGCCTGTTCCGGCGCTGGTGCTACCCGCAAGAGAGGCGTGGCACGCGGCTTTGAGAAAAAGTCCGCTCGTCGGGGCGTATCCCGATCCCAAACAACCGCGACCCCTTGTGTTGGATGAGCAGGGTCGACTTTATCTCTATCGGTATGCCGACTACCAGCGCCGATTGTCCTTACAAATCAAGACACGGGCCGGTGTCGCGGAATCACCAAACCCTTCCTTGTTGCAAGAGGGGCTGGCTCGGCTTTTTCCGGGAACAGGTCCAAACGACGCACAAAGAAAAGCAGCGGAACTTGCCGTTGCTCGCCGATTCTCGGTGATCTCGGGCGGCCCGGGCACAGGGAAAACCTATACCGTGGCCAAGATCCTGGCGCTGTTGCAGGAGCAGGCGATTGCGCGCGGCCAATCGCCGCTGCGGATCCAGCTCATGGCTCCAACCGGGAAAGCAGCACAGCGGCTTGGCGAATCCATTGCAAACAGCATCGACACGCTGGCCATTGATGCCAACACACGTGATGCGATTCCCAGGACGGCGTCCACCTTGCATCGAGCCCTCGGGAGACGATCAGATAGCGCAACACGATTCCGGCACAACATGGACAACCCGTTGCCCATCGACGTTGCGATCGTCGATGAAGCATCGATGGTGGATCTCGCCATGATGACAAAACTTATTGAGGCTGTCCCCCCTACGGGTCGTTTGATCTTGCTGGGCGACAAGGACCAGCTTGCCTCGGTCGAGGCCGGTGCCATTCTCGGGGACATTTACAATGCAGGTCTCGTCGATTGCACCGCCGAATTGACACACAGCCACCGCTATGACGACGCAAGTGGCATTGGACTGCTGGCGAGGGCAGTCATCGCAGGCGACGCGGACCGGGCGATTCATGTGCTCGCAACTGCCAATCGTGTGGCGATACACGATCTCAAAGCTGTCACCGATCTGGGACGCGTCCTTGCGCCCGCCATCAATTCAACCTTCGCGAATCTGCGACGGGCAGCGCCCGCCGATAAACTATCCATCCTGTCCGAGTTGCGCATTCTCACGGCCCACCGAAACGGCCCTTTCGGTGCCAAGCGCTGCAACCCAATTGTCGAACAGGTCC
>JAYUPZ010000343.1:0-1669 GCA_043759805.1 Myxococcales bacterium
CTTTGGCCGCTGAAGCTGGTTTGGCACGTACAGGTACCACCTTGGCTACAGGTGTCATCTTTAATTCGACGACGATGTCCTCTCGCCCACTCAGCAAATGTTCCTGTGGTACGAATCCAGGAGCACTAAAGACAACTTGGTGGGTACGGTCGCCCGCCTCAAGTTCGAGGGGAATTTCCGCCTCAACACCATCGACCGTCACGACAAGATCGGAAGGCCCGTGCGCCACCAAAACGGAAATCCGCGACGGCATCTTTGGAGCGTCCGGTTCAGGCTTGGCTTTCGACGTCTGCACAGCAGGTTCCGGGGTCAAGGCAGCAGTAACCTCCGGCTTGGTTCCGCGGCTCGAAACCACGATTGCGACGATGCCAATTAAGACAACAGCTCCAACCGCGCCCACAACTGCAAACTTCTTTTTTTGGGCGCCCAAACGTTGTGTGACGAACAGGTCCGCTTCGGCATCCTCAGACATTTCGCCCGTCGCGTCTCGCAACGTGTTATTCGCTGAGATGGGCTTGTTCGTCGGCGGTTTGGTGAACTCGGATGAGCTGGGTAAAAAGGCCGTGGCGCGCGGTGCAAATGCCTGCGGACTTGACGCGGCGGATGGCGCACCATTCGCCGTATCAGACAGGGCCGTGATGAAGCTGTCGACAGAGTCGTAGCGGTCTGCCGCATTTTTGGCCATCGCCCGCGCAAGTACCCGATCAATCTCTGCCGAGACCGACCGACCGAGCGATACCAACGACTCAGCGGGCTCGTGCACAACCTGGTACAGCACCGAGGCGGCCCCCTCTCCCTCGAACGCAGGGCGACCTGCCAACATCTCGTACACGATCGATGCGAATGCGAACTGATCCGTACGGGCATCAACGAATTTCGTCTGTCCGCGCGCCTGCTCGGGTGACATGTATTGGGGCGTGCCGATAACTGTCTGGGTTTGCGTAAGTCCCGTGTTCGCCGCGCGAACCTTCGAGATCCCAAAGTCCACAATCTTTGCGATCTCGCGTTTGGTACCACGCAAGGGTGAAAGAAAAATATTGGCCGGTTTTAGATCCCGGTGAACGATGCCCTCGGCATGCGCGGCAGCGAGACCATTGGCAACCTGCGTCGCAATTTCTAACGTTCGCGCCATCGTCAAGGGTCCACAGACGCGCAGCTCTTCGGCAAGATCACGGCCTTCCAGAAACTCCATGGCCATGAAGGCGGTTCCATCATCCATCTGCGCGAAATCCATCACCTGCACGATGTTAGGGTGGCGGAGGGCCGACGTGACTTCAGCTTCTTGCTTGAAACGGCGGACGGCATCATCGATAGCGGCGAACTCTTTCAAGAGGAGTTTGATCGCATAGCGTCCCGGCAAACGACCATGTGCTGCTTCGTAAACCTCACCCATACCCCCGCGACCGATGAATCGTGTAATACGATAGGTCCCCGCAAGGACGCTACCGTTGCTGAGGGATGGTTGTGAAGAATCGCCCATGATCAATGACTCGTCGCGCCGGTGCCGCTTTATTTTATCACAAAGATTGGTCACCGGGCTGCCCAGAGGCAGTCGCCATCACGGCGGGTGGATTCGTGTTATTCCGAATCGAGATGTTGAACGCAGAAATTCGTGAATAGGCTTTTCAAGGCCAAGGACGGAGCCCCAGTGCCTGAATCAGAAGGTATT
>JAYUPZ010000344.1:0-7896 GCA_043759805.1 Myxococcales bacterium
AAACGCAATACGATTACAACGGGCCAATACAAAGTTATCATCGGCCCTGCCGCATGTGTCTCGGCCGACGCCGCGGCTCGCAGCACCTCCACCTGCACCGTGCTAGCCGAAGGAAAACTGGTCGGGATCACACAACCCGGGTACATCGACGTTGAAACGACGACTGGAACATTTTTCAAGAACATCACCACCGGATGTCGCGGCACAAAACGCCTCGAAAACATCCGACTCTGGATCGACGTAAATCAGGACGACATTCCCGACCTTGCGGACCAAAGTGCACCCACTTTTCCGGTACAACTCGACAGCGATGCCCCGGCTCAGCCGACGGGTGTCACGGTCCGAGGTGGCAACGAAGCGCTAGATGTGTCGTGGACATCTCTTAGCGGATTGGACGATTTTCAGGGCTATATGATCCTGTGCAGCCGAGGCGAAGACCTTGCCGTTTTCAAGGACTCGGGATTTGGCAACGAGTTCATGACGCGTGATACACAATGCGGAGCGACTGCAAAGGCAATCGACGCAACACCGTCCCAAGACACGGACAAGGCCCTGTCAGATCCGCGCCTTCTGGCACAAACAATCAAAAGCAAAGACGACACGGGCCGTGGACCTTTTCCAGGTCCGATGCCATTCGCCGAGCTTGATCCCCGTTACCTTTGTTCACGACTCATCACGACGGGGACGGGAGCACGCATCCAGGGTTTGCAAAATGGCATCCCCTATCTTATAGGTGTGGGGGCGGTTGATCGGAGCGGTAACGTGAGCCAAATACGGGATGTCTATTTGCAGTCTCCGCTCGCGACCCGAGATTTTTACACGGGGTACCGCGCGGCCGGGGGCGAAGCTGAAGGCGGCTTTTGCAACGTTGTTGGCGCAAAAGGCCGATCGACGGGGCTTTGGATCGCGGCAATAGCTGTCGTCGGAAGTCTGCTCCTCCGTCGTCGGGTTGCGCGCGCGAATCGACGGCGTTAGCCTCGACGCCATGATTCAGGCTCGTGTGCGAGGTTCGCTGTTCGCACAAGGTTTGTTGTTCGCACCAGGACTGATTCTTCTCGTAGCGTGTGACGACACCAACGTCACGACGACCGTCGACACCGGTGTCGATACAGCTGGGCAGCAGCAAGAAGATGCAGCATCGCGCCCAGATACCAACGCGCAAGTGCCAACACACTG
This sequence comes from Myxococcales bacterium, assembly GCA_043759805.1. Lineage (GTDB taxonomy): Bacteria > Myxococcota_A > Polyangia > Fen-1088 > Fen-1088 > JAWXBF01. The sequence goes on from JAYUPZ010000344.1 coordinate 1,177, forward strand.
TTCCGACGCAAGTGCTCTGCCGTGTCCTCCTCCGGAATACGCCACCTGGCCCATGCCCAATCCGCAAAGCCTGCCCTTGCCAAACCCAGGCGGATTTTCCGTCACAGCCGACACCGCAACGGATCGGGTCACGGGTTTGCAATGGCAGCGTGAGCATACAGAAAAGCTCGACTGGCAAACCGCGGTCGACACCTGCCAGAATCTATCGTTGCAAGGGTACGACGACTGGCGCCTTCCGAGCCGGATCGAAATCGTGTCGATGGTGGACTACACCCGGCAGCCCACGGCCGATGGGTTGGCTTTCGAGAAAACCGCCCTCGACTACTTCTGGTCGTCATCGTCGGTATCGTATGACGCCTCGCTTGCCTACTCGGTCTATTTTGGCGCGGGACTCACCGCTTACGGGATGAAAGGCGGTGCCAGCGCGCACGTTCGGTGCGTTCGCGGAGGGACAGCGGGAATCTCCCCTCGATACACAATCAGCGCTGACGAAGTTCTGGATCGCAACACCGGCCTCATCTGGCAACGACAAGCTTCAAGCGAGGGGCTTTCTTTTACCACCGCGATTTTGCTGTGTAGCGAAAGCAAGTTGAACGGCAAGGTGAATTGGCGGCTTCCTTCGACGAAAGAACTTCAAACCATCGTCGAGGAGCGCTTTGCAAAACCGATGATTGATACGGCCGTTTTTCCCAATACACCGAACGGTCGTTACTGGACGAGCTCCACGGCGGGCGGTGCAGGCTCGACCAACGCTGTTTATCTGGAGATGGGCGATGGAACTACGGAACACGCCGCCAGCGGCGAGCCGTTTTTTGTGCGTTGCGTCCGCTAGAGCGGGACTTTAAAAAGCGAGCCCGCGGAAGAAAATTCGATCGGCACAGATACGTACCACGGATTCCCCAGAGCTCCCTCGTGCGGCGACAACGATCCGAGATGGGCAACGGCGCTGAGCACGGTTTCACAGAGACCGTCATGAGGACACGGCGGTTTGATACTGGACTCGACAACCTTACCATCCCGGGCAATCGCGAGGCGCAAGGTCAAGGTTGCACGCAGCGCCCCCATGCCCAGTGCATCCGGATAACGCAACACGGGCGCCAACACGTCGACTTGCAGTCGTTGCAGGTATCGGACCGCCGTCGGGTCCATTGAACCTGCCACAACCGGAACGGACAGAGCCATCACACCGGATCGCGTTACCCGCAGATGCAACCCCGTGACCGATTCAGCATTGGTCCGTGGCACGCGCGGTTTGCTTTTTGCCGGCGTTCCACTCACGAGAGCGCCTTCTTCGTCTTCAACCATCGAGGCCACGCTGACCGTGACGTTGGTCGAGAAAAGTTCGTCCACATTCAACGCCGAGAGGATGGCGAGCGCGCCAAACACAAGCACGTGGACCACGATGGATGCGATGATGAGGCGTCGACGGCCCCGGTCCCGCTCCTCTCGATGCTTTTGACGCTCGAAAAATGAGGTAAAGGGCGGTTCATTCGTCTGCGACGACGAAAGTGAACGGGAGGGCCGAAAACGAGACACCCCGGTAGTCTAGCGGGCGTTACGAGCCACGCCTGAAATGCCGTACCCGCGGTGTCCCGTTGGCTTGTCGTTGCCACGGTGAGAATGGTCGGCCATTATTGCTAACCCCTCTCGAAAAGACGCCGTGCAGCATATTCAAATCGCCAACGTAACCGTTCCCTCCGGTGCCTTCCTCGCACCGATGGAGGCCGTGACTGATCTGCCGTTCCGGACGGTCTGTGAAGAACTTGGCGCAACGATTACTTTCACGGAATTTCTATCGGCCGAAGCCCTGACCCGCGGCGCAATCAAGGCCGTCGGGCGCATGTGGCCTAGCCTGCAAGGGCGCCAGTTTGTGGTGCAAATCTTCGGGCGCGAACCCGAACGATTGGCGCGGGCAGCGCAAATGGGTGTTGAGTCGGGGGCAACGGTCATTGACATCAACATGGGTTGCCCGGCGAAGAAGGTCACCGCCGGACTATGTGGATCCGCGTTGATGCGAGAGCCCGATCTTGCCGCCAATCTCGTATCCGCAGTTCGTGCTGCGATTCCACAAAACGTTCCCGTCACGGTCAAACATCGACTGGGCTGGGACGAGCAATCGATCAATGCGCCCGAATTCGCCATGCGAATGGTCGACGCGGGCGCCGCCATGATAACGGTGCACGGGCGCACGCGTTCGCAGGGCTTTTCGGGAACAGCAAATCTCGATGGTATCGCCGCGGTACGCGACAAACTCCCGGCCAACATTCCGGTTATCGGCAACGGCGATGTGAAAACGTTGCAAGACTATCAGCGCATGCGGACCCAGACGGGTTGCAACGCCGCCATGATAGGCCGCGGTGCCATGGGCAACCCGTGGTTGTTCGAGGAGATCCGGGCCTTTGAGAACGGAGAGCCGCAGCCTCTTCCACCGACGATCTCGGAGCGTCATCGGGTTTGGCGGCGACACGCAGAGCTCGTCGGTCAATATGCGAACGAGCGCATGCATCCCCACGAGCTGCGCAAGACGCTTGCGTGGTATTCCCGGGGCCTGCAAGGCGGGGCCGATTTGCGCCAGATGGTGTTCAAGGAAAAATCGCCTGCTCGACTGCTCGATATCGGCGAGACTTTCTTCGCGCGGCAAATCGAACATGCCGAAAATTCGCGGCCTGCCGATCCGGTGGCCAAGTCCATCGCCCGCAACACCCGCCGACTGGGCGACAGGGTCGAGGCGCCCGAGCCCGGATCCGCATGAAACACACGTGCGTGATCCTGGGCTCGCTCACGTTGTTGCTGATGGCGTGCGACGATCGCAGCGCGCGCGATATTCATGCCGATGTTCATGTGGTATCGACCCGCGAGGATGGTCTTGCGACGGCAGCGATGGAGCGACTGGCTGCGCGCGGCAGTGTGGCTCTGGTCCATATTGAAACCGGAATGCACACCGCCCCAGATTCAGCCCGCCTGCGTCTTGTGGCGCTCATGGGTAGAATTGGTGATGCGAATGCCATACCGATCCTGCGGCATTTTGCGGTCTTCGACGTAAACGCAGAGGTCCGCGCGGCGTGTGACGATACGCTCGAGCGTTGGTCGACGGCGCCTGGTCCGCGGGGCGAACGCGCCAGTGAGGCCATTGCGTTAGCCAGGCAAAAGCGGGCCGACGGTCACGGCCCGATTGTTCGCGGACCGTGAATGGCCCGGCTAGCGCGTGAGCGCAGCAACAGCGTCTGCGACGGCCTTGCCGCCCGAGGCCCAGTCAATCACGGTACCGGGTAACACGCCGAGCGCCACAACAGCGAATGCGGCAACCAGCAGGGCCACACGGCTGGCTGGCGATGCATACGCCTGTCGGTGACCGATGGGTTCGCAGAAATACATGGCCACGACGATGCGCAGGTAATAGTAGACACTGACAACGCTGCTCAGTACGCCGACGATGACCAGCGGGTAAAGTTTGTCACTGCCCATGGCGACACGGAACAGGTAGAACTTGCCGAAGAAGCCTGCCGTCGGTGGCACGCCACCCAGCGAAAGCAGAAAGATCGTCATCGCAAACGCAACACCCGGTCGCTCTGTGGCAAGACCTGCCCAGCTATCCACGGTCAAGCGCTCGTCGTGGCGACGCCCAACCCAGGCGACCACTGCAAAGCTACCCAGGGTCGTGAAGGTGTAGGCAATCAGGTAAAAGGTCACGCTGCTGTCCGCGCCGGGCAGACCGAGGCCGAGGGCACAAAATCCGACAAGGACGTAACCGGCGTGTGCAACGCTTGAATACGCGAGCATGCGCTTCACGTTTTCCTGTCGCAGGGCAGCGAGGTTTCCAATTATCATCGTCAATATCGCGACGATTGAGAGGATCTCGACCCATCCCGAACCATCCACGGCCAATTGCGTACCACCGAAGGCTGACTGCAAGAGCCGCAACAAACCGGCAAAGGCCGCGGCCTTCACACCGGCCGCCATGAATCCGGTCACGTTGCTCGGCGCGCCTTCATACGCATCCGGTGCCCACATGTGAAACGGAACGGCAGCGACTTTGAAAATGAGCGCGCCGAGAATGAAGTAAAAACCAACGAGGAAAATGGGTTCGGAACCGACCGTGGCTATTTTGGCCGAAATGCCTTCGTAATTCAGCGCACCGCCGGTGGAGCCGTAAACGAGTGCCATTCCGTAGACCATGAACCCGGTCGCAAACGCACCCATCAGGTAGTACTTGAGTGCGCCTTCGGTGCTGCGGGGATTTCCGCGCCAGCAACCGGTCAATACATAAGCGCCAATCGACATCGTCTCGATGCCAATCAACAACGAGAGCATGTGGGTCGCATGCGACACCATCATCATGCCCGATACGGTAAAGAGCACGAGCGGGTAGAACTCGCCGAACTCGAAGCCGTGTTCCTGCATGTAGTCGTGCGACACAAGAATCGTGATGATTCCCGAGATGACGAAGGTCGCATCGAAAAGCAGTGACATTCGGTCCACGACCAACATGCCTTGAAAGATCGACTGCGGTTGCGCCGCAAGCGCCCACTGGTTCACGATGAGTGCAACGGTAGCAATCGAACCCGCCACGGCGAGCCACGCGAGACCCGCGCGGGAACGGCCTTTGATGAAGGTTTCGGCGACCAGAATCGCGCAGCCCATCACCACCATGACAATGAGTGGTGCAATCGCGACCAGTTCTTCGGCTTTGAAATTCATCGGGCCACCTCTGCGTTCGCAACGGGCGCGGTACCACCCGGAACAGCTGCGACTTCACGGTCGCCGTAGTAAGGCGGGTAGAAGTGCGGGCCAGCCTCGGGATCACGGTTCGCTTCTTTCAGACGAGCGGTGAAGCTGGACATGAAGGCGTTAACGGACGCTTCGGTGCGCGAAAGGATGGGCCTCGGCATCACGCCCATGATGACTGCCGCAGCGACGATAACGGCGAACACGAACTTCTCGCGGCCATGAATATCTTTCATGGTGTCGGCGCGGTTCTCGGGTTTGTCGAGCGGCCCGAACATGATCTTCTGGTACATCATCAAGAGGTACATCGCGGCGAGAATGACGGCCGTCGCAGCAAGGGCCGCCATCAAGATTGGATTCCAGAACATGGTGTCGTGCGGGAAGCCGTTTGCAGCCCAACCCTGCTTCGCATTGAACGTTCCGAGTAAGATGAGGAACTCGCCCACGAAGCCGCAAAGCCCGGGTAAACCGCCCGAGGCCAGAACGATGACAAGGAAACAGACGGCGAACACCGGCATCTTGGCCCAAAGGCCACCGAAGTCTTCGAGCTTTCGGCTGTGGCGACGGTCGTAAAGAATACCCACGCCAAGGAACAGGCCGCCGGTCGAGATGCCGTGTGCGAGCATCTGGTAGAGGCCTCCCTGAATACCCTGCGCGTTGAGCGTCAAGAGGCCTATCACCACGAAACCAAGGTGTGATACGGATGAATAAGCCACGAGCTTCTTCACGTCGTTTTGCACGTAGGCCATGAGCGCACCGAATATGATGCCGATGACAGCCAGCCACGCGATGAGCGGCGCTGTCTGGTAGGTGGCCAGCGGGAACATTGGCATCGCGAAACGCAGGAAGCCGTAGGCGCCGAATTTGAGGAGGACCGCAGCCAGGATGACGGATCCGCCCGTTGGGGCTTCCACGTGGGCGTCGGGCAACCAGGTGTGGAATGGGAAAAGCGGCACCTTGATCATGAAGGCCAGCGCAAAAGCACCGAAGCACAACATTTGCGGCAAGAAGGGCAAGCTCAGGTGCGAGAAGACTTCGTAGCTGAAGGTCCAAACCGGAAGGTTTGCCATCATCTCACCACCGGCTGCTTTTTGCGCAACCAACAGTTCATGCGCCTGCATGTACATGTACAGAATCGCAGCCAGCATCAAGAGCGAGCCCACGAGCGTGTAAAGAACGAACTTGATCGAGGCGTAGAGGCGGCGTTCGCCACCCCAGATACCGATGATGAAGTACATCGGAACCAGCATCAGCTCCCAGAACACGTAGAACACGAACATATCGAGCGCGAGGAAGGCACCCAGCATGCCGGTCTCAAGAACCAGTACCGCTATCGTGAACTCACGCACGCGGATGTTGCGCAGACCAATGGATTGCGGGAAGAGCAAGGTTAGCGGGACGATGAAAGTCGTGAGCATCACGAGCCACAACGAGATGCCGTCGATGCCCAGCGTGAAACGGATGCCCAGGGACTCGACCCAGGGAAGGTCAACCTTCATCTGGAAGCCTGGCGTGGCTGAGTCAAAACCCGACAAGATCAGGAGCGACGCCAGGAAAGTTGCGACGCTTGCAAACAAACCGAGGCCACGGTGGATGGCCTCCTCCTCGCGAGGAACCACCATCACAAGGATGGCGCCGAGAAGCGGCAACAGGGTAATCCAGCCTAGAAGTCCCATCAGTCGACCTTGACTTCCTTTTTAAGGGTGCGCGTCGTGTTCCATCGCGGATCACGCACGTTCACCGTAATGGTGTAGGTGCCCGAACCTTCATAGGTCCACTCGGCCTTGTCTGTCTTGCGGTCGATCTGACCGTCACTGTCGAAATCCACTTCGTATTTGAGTGCCGCAGAAGCGAGCTCACCGATGCCGGCCTCAATCGAAACGTGGCGAGCAATCTGCGTCACCTTCAGTTCCGGGCGAGCCGCGGGACGGCTTGCAACGTACAAAATGGCTGCCATGCCGATGGCAAAGGCTGCGACATAACGCTGAACTTCAC
>JAYUPZ010000345.1:0-7887 GCA_043759805.1 Myxococcales bacterium
CGACGATCACATCTTCGGATTGGTCGCAGACAATCTTGGGAGCCTGTGGATGAGTTCGCGGCTTGGTGTAAGCGTGGTTGACGTTGGGGACCTCAATGCTGTAGCCGATGGCAAGAAGGCTCACTTCAGTAGTAGGCACTTTGGCATTGCTGACGGCGTTCCCGGGGAACCCGTCCGCGCCTTTCCCCCGTCGGCGCTGCGATCCCAGGATGGAACACTATGGTTTCCAGCGCTGCGAGGAATCATTCATATCGATCCGAAGGCCGCTACGCCGTTCAAGAATTCCCAGCCCATTGTGCTTGATGATGTGCAAATCAATGGCCAGTCGATTCTTGGAGCGGCCCAAACACCGCCACGATCCAGCCGCGCTGAGTTGCTTTTCAAGTTCGCCTTGCCAGCATTTGATTCAGCCAATCATTCGGGTTTTCGATATAAGCTTGACGGCCTGGAAAACCCCGGTGATGCATGGCACGAGGTTCAACGCGGCCGAGAGGCGCGATACCAAAACGTTCCGCCTGGAACTTACCGGTTTCGTGTTCAGCGACTGGGTTCTACTTCGGTGGCCAACAATGAAGCGTTGGAAACCTCATTCTCTTTGGTTCTGCCGCGCCCGTGGCACGCGACCACGATCTTCCGTTTGTTCGCTGGCGCCATGATTGTTTTTGCCTTGATCGCTGCGCATCGACGCAGACTCGACAAAATTGAAAAAATGCATGCGGCTATTTTGACCGAGCGATCTCGTATCGCGCGCGATATCCACGACAGCCTAGAACAAGATCTTTCTGGTCTTCGACTTCAGATCGAATCCGCGGCGCTAACAATGAAAGCGAACCCAATCCGTTCGCAAGAACACCTCACCCGCGCGGCGGAACTTATAACCGATGGCGTCGTTGATTTGCGCAATTCAATCTGGGGGTTGCGCGGATCGAACGTCAGCACCAGCGAACTTGTGATTGCCATTCGCTCACGTTTGGATCGGATTACAGCGGGTACGGGGCTCAATGTCGCAGTCCACGCCGAAGGTGAGCCGCGTGTATTGTCGGCCAGTGTCGCAACGCACGTGGTCCACGTGGCCCGGGAAGGCGTAACCAACGCTATCAAGCACGCCACAGCCAAAGCAATCACAGTAAGCATCGACACCACCGCAATCAAGGAGATGACATTGCTGGTGAGCGACGACGGTGGCGGCATCGTTGCTTCCAGCCCGAAAGAAACATCTCAACGTCTGGCCGGCGGACAAGGTTTGCCATCCATGCAAGTGCGGGCGAAATCCATAGGCGGCCGCTTGGAAATCGATTCAAGATCGGGTCAAGGCACCCGCATCAAACTTTATGTTCCTACACGGGTAAAAATGAGGTCTCCAGAATGATCGGAAACCAAAACACAAAGCCTATTACGGTCCTGATCGTCGACGATCATCCTGTCTTTCGGCAGGGATTGGAATCACTGGTGGGGACACAGGAAGATATGCGGGTAGTTGGAGCGGTAGACAACGCCTCCGAAGCGCTAACGCGCGCAGCGTCCGAACCACCCGATTTGATCCTTCTGGATCTTCGCCTGGCTGACACAAATGGACTCGCAATTCTTACTGAGATTCAACTTTTGCCAAAGCCACCAAAAGTTTTGATCGTTTCAAGCCATGAAGGCGATGCCATGGTGAGCCGGGCTTTCAAAGCGGGCGCTGGCGGATATGTCTCGAAGAACGCGCCGGGATCAGAGCTTCTGTCCGCGATTCGCAAAGTTCATTGCGGAATTCGTGCACTTTCAAAGGATATCTCCCTAAACGTCGCCGCGTCCGTTGGACTGCCCACACTCACGCCCCGGGAAATTGAAATCATCGAACAAGTTTCAGCAGGAATGAGCAACAAGGAAGTTGCTGCCCACCTGGGTCTTTCTGAGAAGACCGTCAAGAATCATTTGAACAGTGTGTTCGTCAAGTTAGACGCATCGGACAGGACACAAGCCGTAATGTTGGCGATCGAGCGAGGAATCATCGGACCGCATCCCGCGTGAGCATGTGCCGTCGGCGGTCTTGTTGTTCAAGCCAGCTCGGGCAATGGACCGCTCGACGGATCGTTGTCGCCTATCTTGTCCGGACGCCTCGGTTGGATGGCTTATAGCTTCACTTAATATTCCGACTTCACTTGTATTTAAAGCCGTGCTATTTAGTAAAGTATGGGCTCCGAACCCAAGCACACTCAGCTGCTCGCCGACCTACCCGCCGCATTGGCGGGGCTCCTTGACGTTCCCGTGGATGAAATAGCCATCCGCAACGAAAACGCGATCGGTACAGGCATCACCGTTTCCGCTGTGGGCAAAACGTTTGTCGTCGAGTGGAGTGCATCACCCGCAGCCGGCCTCGTCGCCGCCCGGGCCGAGAACGCAGCTCAACGTGCCAAGGGACTCGGCCGACGGGTCATTCCCCTTGTGGTCGTGCCCTTCATGGGCGAGGCGGGCCGACATGCGTGCGCAATCGCCCACGTTTCCTGGTTCGACCTCTCCGGCAATGCGCATATTGTCGGGCCGGGGCTCCGGATCATTGTCGATGGCCGCCCAAACCTATTCCGTGGCCCGGGGCGACCGGCAAGCCTGTTCGCTCCAAAGAGCGCGCGTGTTGTTCGCTGGCTCCTCATGCATCCGGACAGGGTGTTTACCCAGCGCGAGATCGCGCGCTCGACGGACATGACCGAGGGCTTCGTGAGTCGCATTGCGGCCGGGCTGGAGCGCGACAGTTACGTCGTTCGAGAGCCGAGTGGTGCTCTTCGAGCGAAGGATCCGGCGCTGCTTCTCGATGCCTGGTGCGAGGCGTACGACTTCGCCAAACACACGCTCATCCAGGGCCACGTGGCAGCACGCTCCGGCGATGCACTGGCGCGCTTCGTGAGTGATACGCTTCTCGCCGAACGGGTTGAGCACGCAGCGACTGGGCTCGCGGCAGCGTGGCAGCTCACCCGCTTCGCTGCTTTTCGTATCACAAGTTTTTTCGTGGCGCATGAGCCCTCGGCAGAGCTGAAGGCGAAACTTGGTTTTCGTGGGGAAACAAAGGGTGCGAACCTTTGGCTTGTCATTCCGAACGATGTCGGCGTCCTACAAGGATTCGATACGCGAGACGGACTCCGCTGTGTCCATCCGGTCCAGGCGTACCTCGATCTGAAGGCACACCCAGAGCGTGCATCCGAAGCTGCCGACCGTCTCCGAACCGAATTCATGAACTGGAAGCACGATGCCTGACAACCCGAAGAGCGCCTTCGATTACAAGAGCGAACAGGTCGAGCTCGTGCGGGCCACATGCCTCTACGTGGCAACCAAGCTCGGCGATATGATGGACGACCTTGTCATCGTCGGCGGTCTTGTTCCGTCGCTCATCGTCGATCAGGGCACGCGACCCGAGGACGCGGATGCGCACGTCGGCACGATGGATCTCGATGTCGGTCTGCAAGTTGCTCTTCTTGATGGAGGCCGCTACCGCAAGCTCACCGAGCGCTTGCGTGACGCCGGCTTCAAGATGGACACGAACGAGGCGGGCAACCCGACACGACAGCGCTGGGCGATCACCGGCGCGGGCACCGTGACCGTCGACTTTCTCATCCAGCCATCGCTCGCTGGTGACAAGGGCGGCAAGCTCCGCGACATCGAGCCCGACTTTGCCGCCATCATCGCGCCAGGTTTGCGATGTGCGTTCCAAGATCGGCAGCGTGTCACGCTTGAAGGCAGTACGATTTTCAACGAGAAGGCCTCCCGTGAAGTATGGGTGTGCGGGGCCGGGGCTTATGTCGTCCTCAAGTCGCTCGCTTTCGACAGCCGCGGGGAGAACAAGGACGCCTACGATATGTACTACGTTATCCGGAACTTCGGCTCCGGCATCCACGACGTGGTCGCCAAGATCCATCCTCTCCTCGGCGACGCAGACACACAGAAGGCGCTTGGCATTCTGCGCCGGGACTTTCTTGACCCGGACATGGTCGGTCCGAGTCGCGTTGCTGCATTTCTCACCGGTGGGCGAGACGACGAACTTCAGGCCGATGTCGTGGGATTCGTGTCACAGCTCCTCGACGAAGTCGACAAGCTGTGACCACGATTGATGTCTGCACCCGGAACGCCGCCCTCAAGCCAGCTCGGGCAATGGACCGCTCGACGGATCGTTGTCGCCTATCTTGTCCACGGTGCGGCCGAACGCCCGGCTGATCGATACCAGCAGGCGATGGTGCGTGGATTTCGTCTTGTCGCTCGGGTTTGCAATTTTGATGTGCCGGCCCGTGGGGAAGGCGAAGTTTGAGCCGCCGGCCATCAGGAACGTCATGCGTGAGTGATTGTGAGGTCCGCGGGTACGTGGATTGACGTGGGTGGTGGTATCCGATGCCATCACCACAAGCGTGTTGTCCAACAGCGAGCCGTTGCCTTCTTTATAAGCATCCAGCTTCTTGAATAGCTGTGCGTATCGTGTGGCCAGGTACTGGTCGATTCGTTTGTGGTTTTCCACCGGGGTCGGATCGTTGGGTGCGTCACCTACCGCGTGGGTCGTGTTGTGCTGGTTGACCCCCGGAATGACGTCCAGGCCACCATTGCACTGGCCCATGGTCAAAGAGACGACGCGTGTCTGATCGCATGCGAATGCAGCAGCGATCATGTCGAACTGCGCTTCCATCTTTTGGGTGAGCTCGTCGCCCGAGGGGCGCGCTGGCTTCGAGCAAGTCATGGGACTTGCCATGTTTGCCAGGTTCAACTCGATCGCGCGAATCGAATCGAGGTGCGCTTCGCATTTGATCTTCTCTTGCGCACCGACTTTTCGACAAATGCGGTCAAGATCAGCTTTCACCAAATCGATGACGGACTTCTTCTCGGCCTTTACTCGCGCAAGCGCACCATCGGCAACCATGCCTGAGGTTTGCAACCGCGAGAACACGGTGTCGAACACCGACGCCGGCGCGTTGTCTTTGATGAAGTACTTGTTCGGGCCGCTGTAAAAGCAGTGATCGCCGCCGAAATTATTGTTCACCGCTTGAACGCCCAGGGCCAAATATTTGTGCGGCGTTTGGTGCTGCTGGTACAGATGTTCCGCAATCAGATAATCGTATGACGCCGTCGTCGGCAGCCCCGGGTCGCCGGGATGGTTCAAGGAGCCCGTAAATACGGCGCCCATGCCGCAGCCATGTTCATTGCCCGGCGGCGCGCGGAGCAGCAGTCCGTCGGGAAAGATAAGCTTGCTCTTCCAGGGCTCAAGCGCTGCCATAACCGGATCAAGTTTGAATCCCGTGCCATCGGCTGTCGGCCAGAACGTGGGCTCGAGCCAGCCCATGGGGTGGAAAATGGTCAGCAGCCGCTTCGGCGCATCGGCCGCGCGTACCATGCCGGCGGGGAGAAAGGGTGACAGCCCCGAGAGAACTGGCGCTGCGGCGATCCCACGCAAAATGTGTCGACGAGAAATTCGTTGGCTCATGATTAAAGGCCTCCTCTGTAACGAAATGAATCACTGGAAACCATCAGGGTCAAAGCCTTCCGAACATCTCCGTCGGCCTCAACCAGAACGTCTCGGGCCCGGGCCAAAGAACACGCGTCGGCATCCGTTGCTTCGCGGCCTGACGTGAATCTGAACCACTGCTGGGTAAAGCAACCGCGTACCTGTGTGCTCATCGCCAGTTTGTCGATAAGACCGGCCGTGTCGGAGAAATCACCTCCCACATCGGTGCCCACAACTGATCCCGAGGTATCGACGGGATTGCCGTCTTCCGCCGTGGTTCGGTAGCGACCGATCCCATCGTAATTTTCAAAGGCAAACCCAAGCGGATCCATCTGCTCGTGGCAAGCCTTGCACGTTGCATCCTCCTGATGGGCGCGCAACAGTTGTTGTTGGGTCATCATGTCAGCGCCCGGGCGTGGCTTGAACATGACGTCTCCCGGCACATCAGGCAGCGCTTCGCAGAAGATCTGTTCGCGCAGTTGCTTGCCTCTCAGGATTGCCCGCAGGGGACTGTCGAGAGGCACGGCGGCGGAAAGGGTTCCCGCCTGAGTCAAGATGCCTCGCCGAGTTCCGTCGGTAAACGTCACTCTGCCGGTGGCGTCTGGTGTTTGGCCGCCGTAAAGGGTGACCAATGGGCCGCTTGGGAAACCGTACGGCGCCGTGAGGAGTTCTTTCACGGTGCCTTCCCCTTGGGAGAATACCGAGGTCACAAAGCTGCGAGCCTCGTCGCGCATCGCGGTCTTCAGGACGTCGTTCCACACTGTGTAACGTTTGGGGTCGCGCACAACCCCTCCTGGCTTGACCAATGAATTGAGCCGCAACAGCTGTTCGTGAAAGCTGAACAGTGTCGGACTGAACCGTGGGCTGCTCATCAGCCGCTCCGCTTGCTTGCGCAGGCCGTCGCTCTGCTTGAGCACGCCGTCGCGAGCCGCCTTGGTCAACTCGGCGTCGGGCATGCTGTCCCACAAAACGTATGACAGGCGGCTGGCCAGCTCGTAAGGATCAAGTGCGGCCACACCGTCGGTGGTCACACCGCCGACTTCCACCAGGTACATGAACGAAGGCGATTGCAAAATCGCCTCTACCACCAGGCGCACGCCATTGGCGAAGCTTGTTTGCTTGCCCACGCGGTAGACGGTGTCGAGGAGCGTTCGGTCTGTGTCGGTCAGCGGGCGACGCCACGCTCGCGCGCCGAAATCATTCACGAAACGCGACGCGCAGGCATCTTCGGCCTCTGCTGCCGCGCAGCCTGTCAACTTGGGCAGGTCGCGGACGGCTCCAAGCGCTAGCTTGCCCGCCGTATCTTGATACTTGAGAATCTGCGCATCGGGAGTGGCGATGCGGGCGTTGGTGGAAAACCTTCCAGTCGCGCCATCGCTGAGAAACAAGGTCGTGTCTGCTTCAATGCCGAGCAGATCTTTAATCGTGTTTCGATATTGAGTGGTCGTCAGGCGACGCCAGCTCGCGGGGCCGGATGACGGTTTGTCGTTCGCGCAGGCAACGGACGTTGGTGGAATGATCGAATCGACGAAGTCGCCAGCCCCGGCGCTACCGCCCGTACCGACACTACCGCCCGAACCGTCTCCCCCGGCCTGTCCCCCACTCTGGTTGCCCGCGGAGCCTGGTGCCTCCCGGTTGGACCCTGAAATGGAACCCGAACAGGCACCTACGATCGTGGAGCCGAGCAAGCCGAGAACAATGAACTGCATGTGTCTCATGGAAAATCCTTCAGCCGCCATGGATGCGACCTTCTTAATTTGTGTCACGCCGACGCGTGCCGAATCAGCCGAAAGGATGAGGTCGGTTGATTTGCCAACGACATGAAGGTAGGGAAATGTCGGCTGGCCGGGCACAGCGCGATCAGTCGACGTCGATCAAACCGCTGCGTGCAGCCACCACGACGGCGCCTGTGCGTGTGGAGGCGCCAAGTTTCACCATCACCTTGTTGACGTGGGTTTTGACGGTGCTGAGTGACACGCCCATCGTCCCTGCGATGTCTTCGTTCGAGGCACCACGGGCCATCTCACGCAAGATCTCGTGCTCCCGCGGCGTGAGCGTCTCCTGCATGTCGGCCGCTCGTAGACGTTCCGCAAGCTCGGGGGCGAGCGGCAAGCGGCCGTGTTGCACTGCCCACTTCAAGGAATCTGCCAGCTCTCGGCTGCGTACGGACTTGGGCAGGTATCCCGACGCACCCAGGGCCATCGTACGACGCACAGACTCGTCCCGGTTGTCGCTGGTCAGGATCAAGATGGGCAGCTTCGGGTGCTCGGCCCGCAGCCGCCGCAAGGTCTCAGCCCCGTCCATGTCGGGCATGCGCAAATCAAGCAACACAACGTCGACGTTTTCTTCACGGCACACTTGCAACGCCTGTGCGCCCGAACCCACCGAGGCCACGACGTCCAACGATTCGTCCTTGCGAATCAAACCCT
>JAYUPZ010000346.1:0-1661 GCA_043759805.1 Myxococcales bacterium
GGCCGCCACAGCCGGAAATCGCCTCGGCAAACATCGCGGCGGGGGGCAGGTTTGCGGATTGGAGTTTAGCGATTTGTTCGGACAGGTTGGCGGTATAGATGTCTGCCGTTTTGGACGGCCCGCGATACGGATCTGGCAGCATCGCAATTTCAACCTCGGACGGTTTGCCACATGGGCTGTCGAAAGATTCGCGGCTGTCGGCGCCACGTTCCCACCGGAATTCGGCAAGTCGGAACCGCTCTCGCACCTTCGCGCCGATGGCGTTTGGTACATCAAAATGCAAGCCTTCGGTACCACCGGCGTTTGGGCGGTTGGAACGCCTGATGCGGTTGCGACTTTGTCGACGAAGCTCGATGGGGTCCCATTGCTCCCCGCCGCCGAGGCCGAGGCAGCACGAATCGCGGCCGAAGAGCCTCGCCACGGTTTCGAGTATTGCAGCGAGATCGCCGGCGAACGCTTTCCGATGGAAGTTGGCCTTGAAGGGGCGATTGACTACGGCAAGGGTTGTTACCCGGGTCAGGAACCGATCGTTCGCATTCGCGACCGGGGCAAGGTGAACTGGCGCATCGGGCGTCTGCGCTTTTCCACAGGTGCGCCTTTGCTGGCCCCGGGGGCGGTTTTATCCACGGCGGAACGGGAAGCGGCGGGTCGACTGACCAGCTCGGCAATGTGGCAAGGTGCGGCGGGGGCGTCGCCGTATCCCATTGCACTCGCGCTATTGCATGCCAGTGTTGCCGACGGGGCCTCCGTCAACGTGGCCTCCGACGGTGGCAACGTGACCGCACAAGTCCTTGCGCCGGGCGATCCCGCTTGACAAGTGGGCCGTTGCCACCGATTCAATAGGCCAAACCGCTGACCGAAAACCAAAAGGAACCTGCTCGATGGGAAAACACGACAACCGCCTCTCGCCAAAAATGAAACAGCGAACTGCTCAGAGCAAGCTCAAGGCACGCATCGCTCGCAAGAAGGCCGCGAACAAGAAGGCGAGCGGCTCGAGCAAAGCTTGACCGTGGAATCGGTCGGGCAGGGAGCCTCTGGTACTTCAACTGCACCCCGTGCCCCGGCCGGCGCGACTCCAGAACCGGGTGCTGCACCGACGGCACTCATGCGGCAGTACCTTGAAATCAAGGACGCCAATCCTGATGCCGTTCTGTTTTTTCGGCTCGGCGATTTTTACGAAATGTTCTACGAGGATGCGATCCTCGTTTCGCGGCTGCTCGGTATCACGCTCACGTCGCGCGAGAAGAACCGTGGCCCCGAAGGCTCGGTCCCGATGTGTGGGGTGCCCCACCACGCGGTGAGGTCCTACCTCGCTCGCATGACAGAGCTTGGTTATCGGGTCGCGCTGTGCGAGCAGCTTGAAGATCCGAAGTCGGTCAAGGGCATCGTCAAGCGGGGTGTGGTACGAATCGTCACGCCGGGTGTGATCCTGGACGAGGAGAACCTCGATCCCCGGGCGCCCAACTTCGTGGCAGCCATCGCAGGCGAAGCCCGCACCGGTTTTGGCCTGGCATTCATCGACGTGACCACTGCTGACTTCCGCGCAACGATCGCTCCCACGCGCGAGGCGCTCATGGACGAACTTGCCCGTGCGGACATCAGGGAACTGGTTTTGCCGCGCGGTGAAGACGCTTTGGGTGCGCACATCAAGCGCATTTACC
>JAYUPZ010000347.1:0-3748 GCA_043759805.1 Myxococcales bacterium
GCATTTTAGATCCCGAGACGCTTGGCACAGCATTTCGGCGGTGGGTGACGGAGTTGGCGACCCTGAGTGGAGGAGAAGTCGTTGCGATCGACGGAAAGAAGTACCCGATGCGATCACCCGTGGCTTCCTTCACGCGGACCTCGCCAAAGCTGGCATTGCCGGAATCAGGATAGACCGGAAATTCAGCCGTCCCAGAGAACACGAACATCTGGGTACTTTGCCACCAGATGATCCTTGGAAAGGAGATCGGCGTTGTACTCAATGGCGCTCGCGATGATCACTCTGTCGATGGGATCGCGGTGAATGTCTGGAAGTTTTGCGGAACGGGCAGCGATGCCGGGCGTAAACCGCCGGAAGAAATTCGCTGTTGCCCTGGATCCACCACAGCCAGGCATGGGTATCGAGAACGATCACGACCCGATAGACCAATCACCTTCGTCGATAACCGGTGCGACGATGTCACCAACAATCTTTAGTCCTGCCAGTGACGGAGGCGGACGCCGAATGCTCTCGTTTTCGATGCCAACGTCATCAAGCCCATCGAGAACCCGAAACGTGGCTTCCACCTTCGAGCTCGGAGGCAATGACGGCATGCCTTTCGGTCGTCCCTTCTCCGGCTTGTCCTGACAGGCACGCCGATGGAGAACCGCCTGGAAGAGCTGGCGTCCATCGTCGAATGGGTAGACGATCGCGCGCTGGAGCCCAAGTGGCGACTTGCGCCGTGGCACAGCACTTTCGCCGATGGCACCCGTGAGATCGTGGGCGCACGCAATCTGGATACGTTGCGTGCACGACTCGACCCCGTTTTGCTTCGGCGTCTGCGAACGGAAGTGCTCACGCAACTGCCCAAACGCCAGGACTCGGTCATTCCTGTCGATCTCACCGAGGAACAACGCGAAGCCCACGCCGATCTCTCGTTGCCGATCGCCCGACTGGCCTCGATCGCGCGTCGACGACCGCTGCTACCCGCCGAGTTTTTGCGACTGATGTCGTTGATGCTGACCCAGCGGGTGATTGCGAATGGCATGGCGCAACTCAACTTTGAAACAACCTGGCCAACGATCAGTCAGCGTGTCGCAACCGCAAAACTTGTCGAATCACTGGCAAGTCCAAAGCTGCTGGAGTTCAGAGAGTTGATCGCCAACTTGGCATTGTTACAAAAGCGCAAGGTGGTTGTTTTTAGCCAATTCCGCCGCATGTTGCAGCTTTCCGCGTGGGCTGTGTCCGATGTTCTTGCGCCTGCGGGGCTACGCACCCTGTTCTTCACCGGACAAGAGTCTCCCAAACGCCGCACACAGAACCTTGTTGATTTTCACGATGACAAGCGTGCGGCCGTGTTGTTTCTAACCGATGCCGGTGGCGTGGGATTGAACCTGCAAAAAGCGGCAAGTGCCTGCATAAACCTTGATCTGCCGTGGAATCCGGCGGTGCTTGAACAACGCATCGGTCGCATTCATCGTCTTGGACAGAAATTCCCAATCGATGTGTACAATCTCGTCAGCCGTAATTCGATTGAAGAAAGAATCGCCGCACTGGTTTCCGACAAGCGGGCTCTATTCAAGGGACTGTTCGACGGTGATACCAATGAATTGAAGTTCGAGCGCTCGGGCTCGCTTTTGCAATTGCTAGAACAGATCGCACCCGTGAATGCGCCTGAAACGCCGCAACCCGTCGAGGCGCCGGTCGATGGAAACAGCACGGGCAGCGATGCCGAGGTGGAGACCATGATTGCGGCTGCCTCCGACGCGGACCGCGTTGCCGGCGGAATGCCGTCAACCCTTGATGCATCGAATACGCCGGACATCGCCAACCTTTTTGGTAGCGTGGCCATCGCAAGAAATCCCGATGGCAGCATGACGATCAACGCACCCCCTCATGCTGCCCGTGCGCTCAGCGCGCTATTCGCGGGCATGGCACAGATGCTTGGCGCTGTTGCCCCGTGACCATAATGGTACTTACTCCTCCAATTTCCACCGAACGGTGAAGGTCTGTCGTGGTGCGGTGTCGTCCAGCAGCTCTGGCGTAAATTTCAAACCGTAGACAGGCTCACCCGTTAGAGGGTGGAAGTTCAACTTCGTGTAGATGCCGTTCATCTCACGCGCCACGCGATCACGAGCAAATGCGGCTTCTTCCTCGCTGTCGAAGTAGCCAATCGTACGGTGCACCATCGCGCCTGCGTTCCTCCAGGCGATCTTGGCGACCCATTTCCCGCGCGCTTTAAACCAGGTCACACCAAGGAACCGGCTTGCCTTTCGCATCCGTTTCACAGCCTGTGCCTCGTGTGCCAGCACGGTCGGGGGCGTTGCGGGCAAATCTTCGTCCGGGAAATTCAAAAGGCTGGTTGGGACACCAAAGTACCGAGCACCCCGATCATAGGCCCGCCCGGCCAATACTTCGTCGTCCCAAACCCCAAGCGAAACCGCTTCCTTGTTGGGTGTGATGTGCGATTGCCATCGATTCGGGCCGAGTCGACTCACACCGCGATATCGGCTTGATGTTTGTTGTTCCTTCCACAGCGCACGCGCCATCTTGCGGGCTGTCTTGAGATCAAGGGGCGATGTCAGTTCGTCCGGAAAGTTGAGCGACTCGGCACCATCATCGAAGTAATGCCGCACGACTCTGTCGCGATACATTGCCGCGGTACGTTCGTCATCAAACTGCGCAATGACGAAAAACGCCTTTCCCCGGAATCCAATCGGCATGAGGGCAAGCCACCTGCCGATTTTTACCGACCAATTGACGCCGTGAAATTCGCTGCCTGCCATGTGTCCACCCGAGTGTGTTTTACGTCCTTTTTGAACCCTACTCTCTCCGGCCGCGCTTTTTCGTGTGACCGCTTTTCTTTCTCGATTTCCCTCGACCGTGGCCACCGAACAAACCGAGGAGTTCCTCCAGCGCCTCCTCAATATCCGTCATCTCGTCCTGCGTTTGCGACGCCCTCTCTTCGAGTTCCTGGGGTCCCATCCTGAACTCATCAATATTGATTTTTCCATCCCGGTAGGATTTTACGTAATCCCGAACGATCCGAAGTTGATCAAGTTCCTCGGTCGCTTGGTTCTTGATGGTGGTCGCGAAATCCACACCCGTCCTTGCCGCAGTGCGCTTGTGTTCGTTGTACATTTGAATTTGCGGCAGATTTTTCAGATCGCGTAATTCTTCGAGTAGATCTGCATATTGGGTTCGCAACGCCGCGTTGGTTTGTGCCAGCAAAGTACAACGGCGTTCCAGATCGTCGCCCTTTGCTTCCAATTTCCCGTCCCGCATCCACTGTCGCTCCAGATCCAACAACCGTGCCACATCGCCGTCTTCGTAAGCACGCGAGATGTCTTTCATCACCTCGGTCCGACGCTTCTTTTCGTCTTCTTGCTGCACTTTGTCCGGATGCACGGCCATCGCCAGGCGCCTGAACAGATCGCGCGCCGACTGACGATCGGGCGCATCCGAAGCAGGGCGATTGGCGGGAAGGTCCTCGGTCTGTGTCCGTGAGCGGCTGCCATCAACAAACACGACCTCGTCATCGTCATCGTCCCAGAATCCGTTGAAATCGTCTGACTCGGCGTCGAGTTCCGCTGCCGTCGGCCACAACACCCCAGTTGACAGGAGCATGGAGAACACCGCCTTGACGACCTTTTGGGTGCCACGCGGCTGTCGTTTGCGTGCCAGCAGTTCCGCAAACAAGGCGTGCAATTCCTGTTGCAACGCCTGGTGTTCGACCAACATGGACTGAGAGGCCGACATCGCCCGCGCG
>JAYUPZ010000348.1:0-16914 GCA_043759805.1 Myxococcales bacterium
GGGTCGTGTCCCGTGCACTTTTTATGGTGCAAAAAGAAGTGGCCGATCGGATGTGTGCGACGCCGGGTGGCAAGATATACGGTCGCCTGTCGGTGATGGTGCAGCAGTTTGCGACCGTTCGCGTGGTACTGAAGGTTGGGTCGCGCGCGTTCTTGCCACCTCCGGCTGTTCTGTCGTCGGTCGTTGAAATTGTTCCCCGCGCAGCGCCTCTCGGACCCATTGATAGCGTGTTGCGCTTCGAGCACGTTGTAAAGGCGGCATTTTCCACGCGACGAAAGATGCTGCGCAACGCGCTTGAGACAGCCTATGAACGCGAATTTGTGGGCAAGGCGCTTACCGAGGCCGCCATCGACGGCGAGCGACGGGCCGAGACCTTGACGGTGGTCGAGTTTGCCCGTCTGTCGAACGCATTGCCAGATCCAGGTGACGGTGCCTGAGTTACCCGAGGTTGAAACCGTGGTGCGCACCTTGCGGCCACTCGTGATTGGGCAAGACGTACAGTCAATCTGGACAAGCGGCAAGGCTCTGCGCCTTGGGAGGCCGGTGGATATCCAGGCCTTGCGCAAATACGCGGTTGGCGGGCGCATCATTGCGGTTCGTCGGCGCGCCAAGTACGTGGTGATTGAGGTGGCGTTGCCAGACGGAACGATCGGTACGAGCCTCGTTCATCTGGGCATGAGCGGGCGAATGCGTGTGCAAGCGCCCGATCAAGAGCGGCCATTGCACACCCACGTGGTTTGGATTTTGAAAGACGGACGGGAAATTCGCTTCTCCGATCCGAGGCGATTTGGATTGGTGAAGGCGGCACGTTCCGAGGCAGACCACGACGAGCTCGCTCACCTCGGTCCGGATCCCTTGCTGGATCTAAGTGCCACGTATCTTGCAACCGAACTCGTGCAATCGCGCACGCCTATCAAGGCCTTCCTGCTCGACCAAGGTCGTATCGCGGGTCTCGGCAACATTTACGTGTGCGAGGCGATGTTCCTGTCGCGCCTGCATCCTCTTCTGCCTGCGAATCGCATCAAAAAACACGCGGACGCACTCTTCGCCGCGATCCAGCAGACGTTGCGTGAGGCGCTCGATAACGGGGGTACCACCTTGCGGGATTTCATTGATTCCGAGGGACACAGCGGCCAGCACCAACACGCACTGTGGGTATACGGGCGACAAGGCGATCCGTGTCACAAGTGTCAGACGTTGATCGTGCGGCGGGTGGACAGTGGGCGCTCGACGTTTTTCTGCCGCGTGTGTCAGAAACGTTAAACGGCGCGCGGCCCGAAGACCACGCGCCGTTTTGTAGGGGACTTACCTTGCGTCAGACTGGACTGGGTTTGCGAGGGCGTCGTGCCAGGTAGATCACGATGATGAGGATAAAGACAAAGACCAGCCACACCCACCACGGCATTTTCGGAGGAACAGGTGGCGGGATCCGTTCCTTTTCGACCGATTCGATGACGGTCGTGACCACCGCCGAGCCGCCCTCGGCGACCGAGAGCTTGTAGAAATTACGCGAGTTGGGCACCGCGCTCAGCGTGACACCTTTGCCCTGAATGCTGTGTTTCCAACCTGTCAGATCGCCGTCATGCGAGACGAAGTATCCGTATGATGGCTGGGCCTCAATGATGGGCGTTCCGGTTTTCGTTTTGCGGCCCGTATCGTGCCACACGTGCACGATGTAGGTCGGCATGATCTTGGCCACGTCGTCATGGGTGATCGCGCCGGCCGCGACAGCCGCCTGCAACCTTTCGGACGTCTTAGCATCGATCGGTCGCCCCTCGGGGATCTCGAGCCGTTTGCGAAAGTCGGCACCGACCCTGTTGGAGGGCGCTTCTACCCCGTTTTCTCCCCGCGGCTGTTCCGCGGGTTGCTCCTCGATCATCGTGGGCATGTTGCGTGTTTCCACGTACAGGTAAACGTCGCGTTTGATTGCGCCCCCGCCCAGACCCGCAAGCCCGGCGATGTCAACCCGCGCATCGCGCTCGAACTTCGAGGCAGGCACAAAATCCATGTTGCGGTACGTGCTGGCGGTCGAGAAGTAGAGCGGTACCGACGTCGTCGACAGCTCGACGAGGACGCACTGGTGGTTGTAGCGCGATGCCACGGGCGGCGTACAGGTGAAGTTGGCGGGGTCGTACGCGCATTTGTCTTCGGGGGACAGGCTCCAGCTGCAATTCAGATCCCACTGGCCGCCGATGCCAACCGACGCACCCGTGCCGGTGGCCGCATCGCAACCCGGTACCGTGCGCCATGACGGCGAATCGCCGACGGCCGAGCCCCAGTCTGCGACCCGGAACTTTGCCTTGATGGCGCCCGCGCCCAGGCTGGCACCGGAACCGTTCGTGGGCCGCGCGTGAAATACGTTTGAGCCGGAGACGCTGATCCTGTGTGGTTGTCCTGTGGGGGGAGTCGTCACAACATCAATCTGGCTCGACGCTATCGAGATACCACTCATGCACGGCGGCGACGCGCCGATCTGAAACTGTCCCCACGTAGAGACATTGGGGTAGGTGGGGGGCACAGCCGATTCGTCGACATCGGCGAGGGTCGTTGGCCATTTATAGTGCGCGGCGAGACCCGCGTTTTCGACCTGAAAATCCCAGAACATCTTGAACGTCGTACCGACGGGAATGCCATTAACCGGATCGGATGCGCCGGTAGCTGACGTTGTACCCGCTGCGTTCAATTTCAAACGCATTCGCATCACCCACTTGTCGCAGGTGGGCGGTGCGCCTCCGTCGCAGGTGGTGTCGAGGCGACCGTCTGTGGTCATCCAGATCGGGACAGGCGGGGCGGTCGTAAGATCGCTCCAGCCACCCGCGGTGGTGCTGTCCAGGTATTTCACCTTGATGTCGTAGGCAGAGCCGGATGGTCCGGCCGTCGTCGTCGACGTTGCACGCCGCCAGGCACGGATGAGCAAGCCCTTGCTGTTGGCGGGGGTGACCGTGTCTTCGTTGTAAAGGCCGACGAAGACCGCATCGAAAGGGGTCCCCGTGGAAGGCGTTGCACCCGGATCGCCAGCGAATCCCGGATCCGATTTCACATTCCACGACAACACCAGGTACTTGTCGGCGCCGTCGATCTGGTAGAGAGCGCGTGCCTCCGCGGCGTCGCCGTTGTGTCCCACCTGCATGCAGCCGCGCCAGCGAGGATCATCGGTCAGCGCTGGCGGAGCTTCGTTCCACCAGTTGGGAACGCCCGGCTGTCCGGGAACGCCCCCCGCGGTCGGAAAACACATCGGCTGTGCGATCGCTTCTGGCGCGAGCGATGTGAACAGAATGCCGGTGAACATTGCGCCGATGCAAGCGCGCCGGACGTGAGTAGAGTTCGTTCTTCGGGATATCGATACCATGGCAAACCTCTCGTTTTCGCCGAGCGCACGCGCCCATTCCGCGCCTCGATCTCTTGGGGTACTGGGGACTACTGGGGCAAGACCAGGACGTAGTAATTCATGTTTGAGCCTGAATACATGGTCGTGGCACTCAGCGTTCCGGGCAGCGGATTGCTGTAGGTGTGCGCAACGTAGCGGGACGGAGTCGCGGCAGTGCCGTCGTGTGCTATCGCCGTCGTCGCGTTGAACACCGCCATGATCCAGTAGGTGCCCGCAGCCAATGTTGGTTGCGCTGTGACGGCATATTCGTTGCGCCCTACCGCCACGTTCTGTGCGCTGACCGAGGCCACCAGCGTCGTGGGGGTAACGCCCGAATACAGAACCATGTCCACGTTGCTGGCCGCACGCGAGATCAAACCGAAGTGACGCAAGGTCACGGTCGCCGTCACCGTGAATGAGACTCCGAGCAGCACGTTTGGTGAATGGTTGCCCATGCCGCCCAGATCGGTGTGCCAGCCGAGAGCCGACGGCGCCTGACACATGCCGTTCGGGAACGGGCTCGCGCAAAAAGATCCGCCCTGACAGCTGACGGTGGTCGATCCGTAACACGAATTGGCATCCGTGTAGCACGTCACGCGGGTGGAACTGCTTGCGCAATACGAACCCACGCCCAGGCTGCATTCGCTCGTGGGCGCCGGACAGGTACAGGCGCTATTCGGGAAGGCGCCGGAGCAGAGTTGTACGCCGGGGCAGGTTGTCGTGCCTGTGGTGGCCAAACATCCACTGGCGTCGAGCCCGCAGGTCGCGAGCGCGCCCGCGCGGCAAACATTTCCTGCCGATGAACAATCCGCCGGCGCAGCGGGACAGGTGCATGCGGCGTTGGGATATGCGCCCTGACAGGTCCTGCTGCCGGTGCAGGTGGTGGTGGCCGAAACCATCAGACAACCGCTGGCGTCGTTCGCGCATGTGACGGCTTGTCCGCCAACACAGGAGGTACCGGCGCCGTTCGCACAAGCGGCCGGCGTGGCCGCGCAACTGCACATGGCATTCGGGTAACTGCCCTGGCAGGTTCTACTGCCGGTGCATGCGGTCGTGGCGGTGATCCCCAGGCAGCCGCTGGCGTCGAAGCCACAGGTTACGGCTTGACCGTTGACACAGGTGGTGCCCGCGCCAGTGGCGCAGGCGGACGGAACGGCGGGACACATGCACATCGCGCTCGGGTAACTGCCCTGGCAGGTCAGAGTGCCGGTGCAGCCGGTTGTCGACTGAACACCTAAGCAGCCGTTGCCGTCGCGAACGCAGGTGACGACCTGGCCGTTCGAGCAAACGCTGCCTTCACCGGCAGCACACACGGTGGGCGGCGTGGGGCAGGTACACGCAGCCGTCGGATGGTTGCCAGCACAGGGCTTTCCGGCGGGACAGGTGCTGCTATTCGAGATCACGGTGCAGCCACTGCTGTTCTGGCCGCAAGTGACGACCTCGTTGCCGCGGCAGGCGTTGCCGTTGCCACCGGCACATTCCGTAGGCGCGGCTGAGCATGTGCAGCTTGCGTTCGGGTGGCTGCCCTGGCAGGTCAGACCGCTATTGCAGTCGTTTTCAACCGTGACCGCAAGGCAACCGTTGCCATCCAGTGCACATATCCCCAGGCGCGATCCGTTGCGGCAAAAATTTCCGGCAGCATTGTTGCATACAGCGGGTGAAGCGCCGCACGAACAATTCGCCGACGGAAATTCGCCTGCGCACGGCTTGCCGCCGGGGCACATGGTTTGCTGCGTGATACCCAGACAGCCGTTGGCATCCGTACCACAGGTCACAATGTTCGTATTGGACTCACAGTAGGTGCCCTGGCGATTCTGGCAGTTGGCCGGAACCGCGGGACAGGTGCACTGCGCGTTTGGTGCTGCGCCCATGCACGGTTTGCCATTGGGGCAAGCATCGCTCGACTTTTCGTAGGTGCAGTTGTCGGCGTCGACCGCGCAAGTGATCAAAGTTTGGCCGTTGCAGGCGGTGCCCGCGCCCGCCGAGCAGTTTTCCGACGGAGCAGGGCAGCCACACGCGGCACTGGGTTGCGTGCCCTGACAGACCTTGCGGCTGAGGCAAGCTACCGCCTCGCTCCACGCGGGACAGCTACCCGCCATCACGCAGGAGGAGACGCCCGCGCCGTCGCATTTCTTGTCGCCCAGGTTACAGATGTGCCGGCAACCGGCGTCGTCCAAACCTGCATCGTGCGCGACCGCTGGCGGGTCATCCAAGACATCGAATTTCATGGGCGCATCGGGGCTTGTGGCCACCGGCGCGTCGATGGCCGGCTGCATCGATATATCGGGTTGCAGACCGATGTCTGCGTCGAAGTCTCGGGCGCCACCGTTTAGGTAGCACAACGCACTCGACGCACACGAATACCCGGGCGGACAGTCTTTCTCGGTGCGGCAACTGATGGTGCCCTCCTGAAATTTTGGGTCGAAGCTACACCCGTTTGCCGCGATTAAGAGGAACATCGCAATCGAAGCACGGAGGTTCACCGTCACCCAAAGCCGCGCTTTCAAAACGACACCCGCATCGAGCCGCCGTTGGGACTGATGGCGAATGAAGGACCAGCTCCGGTTCCTGCCGCATCGGTAGCTCTGGCATCCTCGTAACCAAGCCCGTACAAGATGGCACCGCCTGCGAGCGCGGTGATGCCGATACCAAGCCCCACCCATTGAAAGGTTTCGGCGGAACGTCCGGAGGCGTACTTGGTTTCGTCGAAGGTATGATTGACGCTGTCCTCATTGACCTGCTTTTCCAGCGCGCTGACACGCAGTCCCATGATGATACCGCCGGTGAGAGCCAATGCGCCCACGGCACCGGCCGCGATACCGGCGATGCGCAAGCGGCGATTGGTGTCGGGTCCACCCGCTGTTTTTCCAGGGGTCGCAACTGCCGATAGATCAGCATCTGCCACGACAGGTTTTGCGGCGTTGCGCCCGGCTGTCGGCTCAACGGGGACCGCGGGATTTGCCACGGGCTGTTGCACCTGTGTGACGGTTGGCGCCGGATGCGAACCCCGCGCCGCCTCGATCTGCCCTTCGATTTCCTTGATATAGCCATCGACCTGGGTGCGTTCGGCCACCGCGAGAGTCGGCGCCTTGCGCAGGTATTCGCGAAAACGCGACAGCGCCTGCGGCAAGCGATCATTTTGCTGGTAACACCGTGCCTGGTTGTACAGATAGTTGGGCTCGTTGGTTTCCGCGTACAGCTCTGCCAGGATCTCGACACCGAGATCGACCCGGCCGGCGATGCAGGCCTTCTTCGCGTCCAACGCACGCCGATCGACAGGGGCTTGCGCCCACGCTGCCGCTGGAACCGCCAACGCCAATAAGGGAACAAGTATCCGCGCGAGCATTCCCACCCACCTCACCATTTTTCCGGGGTCATCTTGTTTTGAGTCTTCTTCGCATCCACCGGGGCCCTGTGTTTAGGCCGCACAACGGGTGACGGGACCGCCATCGGTACAAGCTTGATGTTCATTTGAAAAGCCGCGTCCCTGGGCACGTCCACCAGCGCCGGCGAAAAACCCGCACGCGAAATCGTGATTTGCTGTGAGCCGGTTCCGGGGCGCAGCGATTTCTCGAAGGGTGTCACGCCCAGTTTTTCACCGGTTGTCGCGTCCGCTATCTCGGCGCCTGTCGGCGTGGAATCCAGAGACCAATGGATGTCGGGCGCCGGGGGCGGTTCGGTCCGTGCTGGCGTGGTGGCGACCGGTACGGAATTTATCACCGGAGCGACCACGGCGTTCTTGGATCTGCCCAACGTGATCCACGCGACGGCGACAGCGACAGCAGCGCCTCCGGCAATACCGACGGCACGGATACGCGCGCGCTTGCCATAGTTGACGGTGGAGAGCGCTGCACTATCCGCATCTTCCCGAACAGCTGCGACTTCGCCCGTGGCGTGACGCAAGGTCGTGGGAGCCTTGGGAGGCTCGGGTTTTTGCGACAGCATGGTCGCCTGTCGGTCGACGTTCTCCGCGAGCAGTATCGCCGACGCTTGCTGCTTCAGTGTCGGTGCCGACGAGGGCCGCAAGGCGGCACGCATCTCGTCCATCGAGGCGTAGCGATCTTCGCGTTTTTTCGCCAGCGCCTTAATCACGATCCGTTCCAATTCTGGCGGAACGTCGGGGTTTTTGTCGCGCAGTGGCGGGGGCGGTTGGGACAGGTGTGCCATCAGGACCTCGCCAAAACCTTCACTGACGAAGGGCGGGGCACCGGTCAGCATCTCGTACAGGATGATGCCCAGAGCATAGATGTCCGTGCGCGCATCGATCTCACCTATCAGGCCCCTGCATTGTTCGGGCGACATATAGGGTGGCGTGCCCATCAGCGAGCCGGTCTGGGTCATGGAAGAATTGCCTGACAAATCGCCACGCAGTTTCGCGATGCCGAAGTCCAGCACCTTGACGCGCTCTTTTCCAGGCGACGACGTGTCGGCAATGACGAACAAGTTGTCCGGTTTAAGATCACGGTGGACGATGTTCTGTTCGTGCGCGGCGCCGAGCGCGCCAGCGGTCTGGAATGCAAATTCAACCGTGTCTGTGATGCTCAGATGGCCATTGCGCCGGATGCGCGACGATAGAGCCTCGCCGTCCAGGAATTCCATCATCAGGTAGGGGACGTCCGAGTCCGCCATTATTCCCACATCGATAATGTCGATGATGTTGGGGTGCCGGATGGCATTGGCGGCGCGCGCCTCGTTCATGAAGCGCAACACCAGCATGCTGTCCTTGGCCAGATCGGGCCGTAGCACCTTGATCGCCGCTCGTCTTCCCATGAAAGGGTGCTGCGCAAGGTACACCGATCCCATGCCACCCTCCCCCAGAAGAGAGATCACGTCGTAGTTGTTGACCTTCTTCCCAATCACCAAAACACTCTTGTGGCCCCATCAAAGCCCCACCAACACTGCAAGTCAAGAATAAGTCCGGAACGTGCAGAGACCCAAGTTTGCACCCGTATCAAGCGTGATTTCACTTACGCGAAATTGTGGAAGGGAAGAACCCGCTGACTGCAACGAACGTTCAAGGCGGTCTTGAGGGCGCGATCACGATCTGTGTTCCACCGCGGCTAAACGCGGCACCGGAGCGATAGAGCTCATTTACTCGCCGCCGGAAAGACGCAGTCGCTTTCCACGCCTGTGTTCATTTCGGGCTCAAATGCGCGGTTGATGTAAGTCGCCCGTGCATCGGGGCCCCAACATTCGGTCGCGCCCTTGCCGGTGGCGAGGCCCGCTGTCACCGTGACATCGGCGCGGCCTGCACTGTCCGAAAGGCGCCAGGTGCTGGCCACCTGCATCGCCTGCGCATAGATATTGCTGCCGCCTTCCCAGCCGAAGCGGTAGTTCGCCTGATTCGTGGCGTAATTTTCTTTGTAGTGCCACTGCGCCTGCGTTGCCTCGGGGGGCATCGCGGCGGCCGGATCGATGTGCAACATCGCCAACGCGTCCCATGAAACATCGTCCAAGGTTGCATAGTCGATTTTCAATGTGTCCAACCACGCAAGCTCGTCATCCTCGTCGTTTGGATTCTTGTCGAGAGGCAATCCCAGCAGGCGCAGGCCGAGCGTCGACAAGAGAACCTGACCGCGGCCCTTGCGCACGCCGCCTGCGGGATTGAAGTTGCCACTGACAAAGTTGACCCAAACGTCCGTCTTGATGCGGGCAACATCGACCGCATAGGAGAACACAAAGCCGAAGGGGTTTTCGGTCGTCACCGCCGTGAGGCTTTTGCGAATCGTCACACGAAACTGCAGGCCGGGATCGTCGTCACCTTTCCAAGGTCCCCACTGACGGACATCGGTGTCGCGCTTCGTTGCAGGTTGCCGTCGGACCTCGTCGATGGTGCCGAGGATACTGTCGAGCACGGAAGTAAAGCCCCGCACGCCATCGCGGGTCACCCGGTAGTACTCTGCGGTATCGAGGCTCGTGAAAGCCGAGATCTGGGGCGCCAGATCTTCCCGCGTCGGAAGCGCGTTCTGAAAATCCAGATCCTCGTTCGAGTAGTTGCCACCGCAGGCAGAGAAGCCGAGCGATGCAGACAACAGCAGATAAAAAATATTGAACTTCATGGTGGGGATCCTCAGAAATCGTAACTCAGGGCGGCTGATAGCTCGTGAAACCCGAGCGACCGATCGACGCCGACGTTGTATTGAAGGTAGTGCACGCGGGCCCGGCCAATCAGACCGAGATCGCGGGTGAGCCGGTAGCGGAGGCCCGTCGTAAGGCCCGGCGAAAAGGTCGAGAAGAACTGCTCGGGCAGCTCGGGGTTATCGAAATCGCGAGACATGAACAGGAATGCAAGTCGCAGGCCAAAAAACGGAACCACATCGCCGTCGAAGAGGGGCCACGATTTCACGAGCGACGTGCCAAGCACGAGCTGGCTCATCTGGAACGAGGCCGTGACGGTTTCGGCATTCGCAATACCATTGCCACTGCCACTGCCAATGTCGAGACCGATTAGGAAATTGTGGCGCAGAAAATCCGCCACCAGAAACTCGGCCGTGATCATACCGGCCGTCGGAAACAGACCCGACCGGGTCGGTTGATCAAAAAAGCTCTGGGCACCGGCGCCGAGGCTCAGGCTATAGCGCGAACTCACATCTCGATAGACACCCTTGACGGGATCATTTGAAAAAGGAACGTCGTGTAGTGCGGATTCATTGAGGGTGAGCAATTGCCCCTGCGCGATGTTCACGCGACCGATGCGCAGGCGATCGGGCAGGCGGCGCTTGACCGTGTACTGGCCCGGCGCAACCGCAATGCGCTGGTCACGCGTGGGGATCTTTTGCACCTCGGCGGCGACCACGCCGCGCGAGTCGACGAGAAAATACGCGCCGGCCGGTGCCTGCACAGGCAAGTACAGTCCCTCCTTGCGTGCGGCATAGTGGGCAAGCACAAATTCGCCGTTACCCTTCAGGTCGTAGCTGAAGGTCGGATGTTGCGCACCGGCTGACGATCCCGCGGTATCCGCGACGGTGCGGGCGTAAGTGTAGGTGTAGGCCTCGGAAAGCGTCACGTGCCCGTCGCTCGATTGATCCGCAGCACCCTGCATGGCGCCAATCAGGTGATACGAAAAGTAGCTGCCACCGATGTGATCGCTTTCCTGCGAGTCTTCATCGAAGCTCGATGAGGTAAGAAAAACGGTGCCGCGGGCGTTGTCACCGGGATTGCCCGCCGTGCCCGTGGTCTCAATGACGAACGCGGGACCGCGAAGGGCGCCCTTGTTTCGGGTGACTGCGCCCGAGCGACACGAATCCACGATCGCAAGGCGCACATCGGCGAGGCTTTGATCCATTCGGCGCTTGATCTCTTGCAGGCCAAGGGTGGTTTCACCGAGGCGCAAAAAGCCATCCCTGGCATGACCCGAATAATAAAAGACAAAGGCTGTGCGGGTCCGATGGGCAGCCGCATCCCGCAAACGCCCTTCGAGCGTTTGCATGGCCGAAAGCACGGCGTCCTTGTTCCGTCCCAAAATCGCGATGGCGTCTTCGGGCCGCACACCGCCGAGGCGAATCAAGGCGTCGTGCATGCGACGCGCGTCCTGCCGTGCGTACAACAACGATTCGGTTCCCTCACCCCCGAGATCATTGCCCACGACGAGCGCAAAGCGCCGTTCGGCCGGTTGGGCCGCGGCACGACCTGCAAAAAGCAGGCAAAGGACTATGGTTAGCAAACGCATCACGGGGTCTTGAGAAACAAATAGGTTTGAACACGCGCATCGCCCGAATGAAACCCTGCCAGGGCCGGGGCCTCAAGATTACCCGCCGCGGTCGAAAAAGCGGTCTGTAGATTGGCACGGACCGCATCGACGGTGATTGGCTCTTCCGCCAGTACGACAATGAGGCGCTCGCGTCCTACGCCCGTGAACGAAAAGCTGTCGGGCAAATAACGAACCTCGTTCGAGGCCTCGATGGCGATACCCTGACCAATCTCAGGATAGATGGGACTGACGGTACCCGAGTCGTCAATGGAGGCGGCGACCAAATAGCGCGTGCCCTTGCATCCTTCTGGCGCGACGCCAAGGTTGCAAGAATAACCCAGTCGAAGCGAATCCCCGTTGCCGAGCGTTTCGTGCGTGCTGGATTCTCGTTGCAGGCCGGTCTTCGGGGCAATTCGTACCACAAGGTTCTCGGCGCTGCCCTTCAGGCGGTTTTGTCCTTGTTGTGCGGGCATGACAAACAACGCCAGCCCCGCTGCCGCTGCAAGGCCTATCGTAGACACCGCCGCCATCCAGACGGTGCGTCGCGTGGTTTTCCTGGGTTTAGTTCGTGCAGCCCGTTCGACGCCGCCTGCAAAGCGCTCAAGCGAGATCTCGGTTTGGAATGCCTTTTCTTCTTCTTCGAGTGATGCCAGCATTTGTTGCAGGCGCGCGTCCGTTGCGATGCGTGCACGAAGTTCATTCGCTCGCACGTCGTCGTACTCGCCTGCGCGCAGACGGCGCAGCGTCAACTCGCCGATGTGATCGGGGGAACGTTTCTGGTCAATGGTTGTATTCGTCATGCGTTTACTCCGCTAAACTTCCTTGCGAACCGCCTGGGAAATTTCTTCAAGCCGCTTGCGAACGGTTGGTACCGAGCGGCCAACCGCTCGGGCAACCTCGTCAAGCGTCATCTCGTCAACGTGATAGTGAATGGCGATGGCCTGCGTCTCGGCATCTAGGCTCTCCAGAACCTTGCGCACGACCTCCCTTGCCTCGTAGGCCTGTGGGCTGCCCGGTTGGGTTTCATGTCGAGCAGCACGCGCCATCTCTTCTTGCTCGAAGCGCCGGTGCCAGGGGGCCCGCTCGCTGCGCAGCACATTCAAGCAATGGTGTGTTGCAATAGTGATGAGCCAGGTAAGAGGCGAGGACTCGGCGCGAAAACCAGTATAATTTTCAAGCGCCCGCGCGAACACGTCTTGCATCGCATCTTCGGCTTTGGCCTTGTTTTTCAGAATATAAAGACATCGGCCATGGACGCTGCTGCCGTAGCTTTTGTATAGCTCGGCGATGGGAGGCGCAACGGGCAAATCCCCGGGCGCTGTGCCCGAGGATTTTCCACCCGCGATGACCCGAAGGTTCGTCATACGTTTAGAGCTTGAGGTCGGAATAAGAGGCCGTTGCAAAGGCGCATGCAGAAGCATCACCCCAACCCACCGTCGTATCCCAGCTTGCCGCCATGTACGTGCTCTTGAAGAAGGTATCCCAACACTCGCTTGCCGTCGCCTCTGTGTCGGCTGGGATTTCGCCACCGGTTGCCTTCACGTCGGCTCGGCCGGTGCCCGTCGAAAGCCAGCGACTCGAGAAGGTAAAGCGCGCAGGACCCTCCGTCACCGATGCGGGATCCGGCGTATAGGTAAACTCAAGCGTTCCGGAACCATCGGGGTTCTCACCGTATTGATAGTCGGCATCGACACGGCGGCCGGGATGATCGTCATCTTGAACCTGCATGAACTTCGCGATGACCTGGGCCTGAGTGCCCGGTGCCGTACGAATGTAATTGATGGTGGCCTTGCCCATCTCCTTGCCATGTTCAGGCAAGGTGCCTGCCGCATCCCAGTCGAGCACCAAGCTGCCCTGACCAAAACGTTCCACGATGCCACCCCCCGCATCGAGGGTGGGCCGATGCGTGCCGGACAATACGGTCACAAAAGCGGCGTCAGCCGATCCCTTCGCCTTGCCCTGAAAAACATAGGTGTATTCAGCATCCGATACTTTCGTGACGCTGACCTTGTAGGTGTTGGGCGAAAGCGCGTCGGTCCAGGGGCCCCAGGTAGCGCTGTTGTCGGTTACATCGGTCGGCGGGTGTTGCACGACGGTGTGAATCAGCGTGAGCACCCAAACGACGCCGCCGTTGATCGAGCGGCTCACATCGCGGGTCATTTGATAAAACTCGGCGGTCTCGTTGAGAAGCGCGTTTTGCGTGGATTCGGTGAGCGCTTGACCTGAGCTTTGCGGGACCTTCACGGCGACGGTATCGGTGGTGGGGAGGGCTTTTCGATATTCGTTGCCCTCTTCCTTGGGGGCGCAGCCAGAAAAGCCAGCCAGTCCAGCGCAAAGAGTTACAGAAGCAAACCAGGTTCGTAGAATCGGGGTACGTGACATTGTGTGTCTCCTTCAAAGCGTTAGACACAGCCCATCGGCAGAATTGAAAGCGAAACACCTCTGGATGACGCCCAACTCGCGAATTTTGGCCTGGGCGCTGTCACCGGATGCGTTCTGGTCGGGTATGCGACGACGGGCGATGTGCGCCGGCCGATTCTCCCGCGGGGCAATCGCCGAGTGGCCGACTACTTCCAACGCTGCAAATAGCGCGCGCCGTTCACGGCGAGACCAGGCGAACTGCAGTCACGAAATATTCGGTTTCGCCAAAACAGGACGAGGGCACGCCCCTTTTTTGCTCGTAACGGAGCGCCACACGCTTGCCTTGCGATTGGGCAATGCTCGCCGCCACGTCCTCGTCGGGCACGGAGAAGATAAAGAGCTGGGGCGTTGAACCGGGCACTGGGGTCATAGCCAGTTCGCCTTCCCAGGTTCGGCACACCCACCCCTTGCTCGACAATTTCTGCACGTAACCGACCCGTTCGCCGTCTGAATATGTGAAAGCCAGCGTCGCCGCGACGTACGCTGCGACTAGCCCGAGCAAGACTGCTATCACAGCCAGGAACCAGAGCTTGCCGCGGTGACGACGCAGCAACCCAGACCCGGCGGCAGGGTAGACGGAGGCGGTCGGCAGGCTTGGCGGCATGGCTATGAGATAATGGGTTCCGGGCCGGACCGCAAGGCTCTCATGTTATTGAGTGGCCAGGCCCATGCCAGACGCCTCGCGCAGGTCCGCGCGGTTGGACTTGCGGTTCTGACCACAGACGCTTTGGTCTATAGTGGCCGTGTGAAACGTCGCCAGATCCTCCACGCATCCGTCAGTGCCAGCCTCATCGGAGTTGCATCGACGCTGATGCCATCCAACCTGCTCGCCGCTACCAAGATCAAGGCGAAGCATTTTTCAAAGGTCGTGAAAGTCGTGAAGAACGGTCGACTCAAGCAGTCAGTATCACAATGGTGTTACGGAAAGCTTCCGCTTGAAACACTATGCAAAGCTGCGGCTGACATGGGGCTGAAGGCCATTGATCTGCTGGACGAAAAGGACTGGGAAAAGCCGGCGAAGTTCGGTCTGGTGTGTTCGATGGCCTACGCCGATGGCGGTTCGATTCCAGAAGGGCTTAACAACAAGGCAAACCACGACGCGATTGTCAAAGGGCTCACGGCGAAGATTCCAAAGGCCGCGAAACTGCATCTGCCCAATGTGATTACCTTCTTTGGCAATAAGGGCGCCCGGAAAGACAACGAGGCTATCGACAACTGTGTTACGGGACTAAACCGCCTCAAGTCGGTGGCCGAAGGCGAGGGCGTCACGGTTTGCGTCGAGTTGCTCAACAGCAAGGTGGATCACCCGGATTACCAGGGCGATCGAACTGCGTTCGGGGTGGAGATTGTCAAGCGCGTGAATTCGCCGCGCATCAAGCTTCTTTACGACATCTATCACATGCAGATCATGGAGGGCGACATCATCCGTACCATCCGTGACAACCATCCGTATATCGGTCACTACCACACCGGCGGCGTTCCGGGTCGCCACGATCTAGACGACACGCAGGAGTTAAACTGGGCGACGGTGTGTAAAGCGATTGTCGAAACCGGCTATGAAGGATTCCTCGCACACGAATTTGTGCCACGGAATAAGGACAACCCGCTTGATTCGTTGCGCGCGGCCGCAGCGTTGTGCGACGTTTAGGGAACGAGCGGGCAGTTCGTCTCACCCACCGCCATCGCGCGGAGCGCCGCGAGAGGTGATCTCCCGCAGACGCTTGCCGCGCTCGGCGGCCGAGAGCGTCGAAACGAAGGGCGAATCGGCGTCAAAGAAGCGCCACGGCTTCTTCGCCCAATCGCCCGCGTAATCCACCCCGATGCGCGGAGCAGTGGCGATGTTGGCGGGCACCGCGCGTTCCGGGCGCTCAATCCAAATCGTGTCGCTGCGTAAATCGGCTCCCGACAAGGTACGGTCGATCTCGAAAGCATGGCACAGCAACCCTGGTCCCCAGGTCCGGTGTTCGGACCGCTCCGGGGCAAGTGCCCGTACCAGCACCGCGTGAGGTATACCCGCCTCGCGCACCACGATGTTGAAGCAATTCCACATGCCGTAAATGAGATAGACGTAGGCATGTCCGGGTGGACCGAACATCACCTCGGTGCGCGTTGTGCGCCGACCGCGCGCAGAATGTGCCGCCAGATCCTCAGGCCCCTGATAGGCCTCGGTCTCGACGATTCGTCCTGCGAATCGCTGCCGACCGTGCTTCCGTACCAACCGCGTGCCGATAAGCCCGCGCGCGACCGTCAACGCATCGCGATCGTAAAACGCGCGGTCGAGCTTGCTCACGTTACCTTCATCTTGCCGGTTTTTCCCGGTCATTGTCCACCGTCATTGCCCGGCGAATGCGAGAAGGTCGTGCGACGGTTGGACGGCGCTGCCTGATCTTGGGGCGTCCGGATGTTCCTTTTGAGGGGACACCCTCCCGGCTAACGTGAAGAATTTGTAACCCCCGGGCGGCGGCGCCGTCTATGGCGTCCCCATCCGCCAAGTTGCGTGGCCGAGACTTTGCATGAACCCCCAGCCTCATCATGAAGGTCCTGGTCAGAATCAACAATTTCAGCTGCGGGAGGGCTATGACGGAGGCCAGGCCGAAGGTGGTGCTGACGCCATGAAGGGAGTGTAACGAATGAAGCAATCGCAGGCTTCGACATTGATCTCTCCTGGTCGTCATTCCGACCGCGATCCGGTGACCCCTGGCGTCGCTACCGGAACTCTGGCGCATTGGCTTTCCCCGATGGGTGTCGACACATTCGTGAAGACCCACTTGAACAATCAACCCTATGCCCGACCCGGTGCGGCCAATGCCGCTGTGCCGCTTCTCCAATGGGACACGTTTGCAAACGTCTTGAGGTCCAAACTTCCGCTCGACGTTCTCACCGTCAAGGCCGGGCAAATGTTCGAGGCCCCGCGTCCCCGCTCGTTGGCAGCGGTCTACGCCCTCATGCAACACGGCGTGAGCGTCGTCGTCCGCGGCAGTGAACGGCACGATTGCGAGCTAGCAGCACTCGCTTCCTCCTTCGAGGACACGCTACCCGGTGAGGCGCACGTCCAGCTATACGCCACACCGGCAGGAACCCATAGCTTCGGCTGGCACTACGACTTTGAAGACGTATTCATCGTTCAAACGATGGGAGCTAAGGACTATTACTTTCGGGATAACACCGTGGCCCGCGACACCGTCCTCGGGGACCGCCCGGATTTCACCGTGTTTCAGCGCGAGCGGTCGCCCATTTACTCAACTCGGCTGCTGCCCGGCGACTGGCTCTATATCCCGAACCGGTGGTGGCATCTGGTCAAATGCGTTGAAGACTCGCTTTCCATATCGATAGGGATCATGCCGCCCGAGGCACTTCGACGAGCGAAGCGTATTCCAACCGGCGGGTAGGTCAGGTCGAGGCCTATAGTCATCGTGAACATTGTTGCACGCTTCGG
>JAYUPZ010000349.1:0-7823 GCA_043759805.1 Myxococcales bacterium
CCGTTTTGCCTTCAATCACGACGGGAATGTTGGCGGCGGCAAGGCGCTCGCACAGCGGGTAAAGGCGCCGCATCGCGAGGCTTGCTCCGAGCATACCGCCAAACGACGTGGCATCTGAAATCGGCCGGGCGCTTCGACTGTGATCCCAGGTGATGGCGAGCGTGGTATCGCCGATGGCCACCACGCCTTCTTGTTCCACGAACGCAGCTTGAATGGGGACGCCGCCAAGTCGCGTACCATTTTTTGAGCCCAGATCGACAACGCGAATGCGCGTGCCGTCGATGTCGAGTGCCAGGTGTCGCCGTGAAATCAGCCGATCGGTTAGCCGTAGGGCGCACGCCTCTGAGGTACCTATGAGAGCCCGCACGGGGGTCGCACTGTCGAATTCAATATGTTGGCCTTTTTCGGCTCCAGACAACACGGTGACACGCACTACACCACTTGCCGTTGGCCCACCGCCCCGCTGCTGGGCGAGTGTCTGAAATTCGTTCTCGAAGTCGTCAGGCAGTTCGCTCATCGCTTGTGATAACCTTGTCGCCAATATGACCACGCCGGGACGATTCGCGCCAACGCTACCGGTGCGAGTGGGTCGATATACGTTGCTTGTTCCGCTCGGTGCGGGGGGGATGGGGGCTGTGTACCTCGCTCGCATGCATGCCATCGGTGGGTTTGAACGGGATGTCGCTGTCAAACTGTTGCACGGGCATCTGCAAGACGATGAGGCCTTTGTTTCAGCATTCTTGCGCGAGGCGCGACTGGCCGCCAACATCCGCCATCCCAACGTGGTTCCGGTGCTCGATGTGGTTCAGTCCGATGCCGGCGTGTTGATGGCGATGGAGTACGTTCCCGGTGCGTCGCTTGCCGAATTGCGACGTGCCGCCGCGAAACGCAAGGAAGTTTTGTCTCCGGCAACTGGGCTACGCATTTTGCTCGATGCGCTTGACGGCTTGCACGCCGCGCACGAACAGAAGGATGAACAGGGCGTCCCCCTTGGCATCGTTCATCGCGATTTTTCGCCCCACAACATTTTGGTTGGCGTGGATGGGCGTGGACACTTGCTCGATTTTGGCATTGCCAAGGTTTCGCGCGCGTCCTTGCAAACCGATACCGGCATCATCAAGGGAAAACTGCCGTACATGGCGCCCGAGCAGGCTCGTGGATCCGCTGTCGATCGTCGTACGGATGTGTGGGCAGCGGGCGTCTTGGCGTGGGAAATTCTGGCGGGCCGGCGCATGCATCGCGATGGGGGTGAAGCGGCGATCTTGATGAAGATCGTCGGAGAGGAGGCGCCTCGGCTTGACGAAGTGTGTCCCGAATTGGCGCCCGACATTGTGGGTGCGGTCCATTCTGCACTCGAGCGCGATCTCGATCGACGATGTCCCGATGCCGCAACTTTTCGGCATCGGCTTGCCGAAGTTTGCACGGCGAACTTGCCACTGTCTTCTCAGGCGGAAGTTGCGGCCGAGTTGTTGCGCCTTGCATATCCGCAGTTGAATGCATTCGAGGCACAGGCCGCCGATGCACGTCGGGCGATTGCAGATGGCAACATCCAAGAGAGCCGTTCGAAGAAGGAAACCAACACGCTCACCTCGTCGGTACGCCGTGGGCCAGACGCCTTCGACGAAACCATTGATGCCATTCGGGTACCCTTGCACCGAAGTCGATTGACCTGGTTTGCGGCGGCTGCGTTGCTCGGTGGTGCGATTGCGTACGGCGCATTTTCGGGAGGCGACGATCAAGTTGCCGCGCCCTCGCCAACCCGGATGGGCCCGCCAACACCCGTACCGGTTCCACCGCCGGCGACCGGTGTTGTTGAATCGGTTGCACCGCAGATGGTGCCAGTACAGCGTCCGCGGAAGCTCCACAAAAACAACGAGTCTGAACCCGCCGCCGCGCGCGCAGAGAGGACCCGCCCGGCAGTTCCTGTACCTACACTTGTACCTGCACCGCTTCCTGCACCTGCACCGCCACCGCGTCCCACCCTCACCGATAACCCCTATTGAAACGGCATTCAAGGCTCCGCCACGGCCTGTTTTCCCGTCGACGACAGGCTAAACTTCTCGTCCGTATGCGAACCGTCTTTTACTGGTTGTTTTTTATTGGTTTCACCCTCGCCGAGACCGGCTGTTCGGGCAACGGTGATCCCGAGAACCAGGGGGGAGGCGGGGGTCAGGGCGGCATGGCGGGGATGGCTGCAGGGGGCGGAGAGGCCGGTTCATCAGCGGGTGGCGCGGCCGGAAGCCCGATCGGTCGTGGTGGAAGCGGTGGCACGTCGCCCAAGGGCGGCACGGGTGGCACGTCGGTTCCCAAGGTGCAGTTTGGTATCGACAAACGTATTGCGAATACGTCATGTGTCGCGCCGATGCGTCCCACGAATGCGGGGAACGATCCGTTCCCGAAAACGCTCGCTAATACCGGGTGTTTTGATGCAGCGAATGTTCACAAACCTCGACCGGGTTTGATTCCGTTCGAGGTGGCGGCGCCCCTGTGGTCGGATGCCGCCGGCAAGCGACGCTGGATGGCTTTGCCTGATGGGAAAACCATCACGATTGAAGCCGACGGAGATTTTACCTTTCCGATTGGCACGGTCTTGATTAAGGAGTTCGAGATCGATGGCTTGTTGCTTGAGACGCGGTTTTTGATTCGCCATACGGATGGCGACTGGGCCGGATACACCTACCGCTGGGACGACGCCGGCAAGGAGGCAACCTTGCTCGGCGATGCAGTTGATTATCGTTTTGTAAAGGATCTGGAATGGCAATTCCCAAGCCGACAAAACTGCCTTGCGTGTCACACCACCATTGCAGGCCGATCGCTCGGCCCCGAGATCGGGCAATTGAATACCGAGATGGCCTACCCCGGGACAGGACGGGCGAACCAGCTGGCAACGCTGGACCACATCGGCATGTTCAAGGTCAGTCCCGGCGATCCGAAGACGCTGGCCGCATATCCATCACCGACCTCGATGGCGGGAACGGTCGCAGAGCGCGCTCGGGCTTATTTGCATTCGAATTGTTCGCACTGTCATCGCCCGGGTGGCGTGATCGAAACGGCCATTGATTTGCGCTATCTCACGCCGCTTTCAGAAACGAAAGCCTGCAACATCGTTCCAATCAAGGGGCAATTTGGCTTGCCCGATTCGCGCATCATTGTGCCTGGCAATATTTCCAACTCGATCCTACGGTTTCGCATTTCGAGCACAACGCAGAACGTGAGAATGCCCGCCCTCGGCACCGCGCTGGTCGACCAACTCGGACTTGACGCGATCGATGCATGGATCGGCGATCTCAAGACTTGCCCGTAGCAGCGGTTTGGCCGTCTAAAAGCGACCGGTGAGCGTGACAGAGTTGTGCGTCAGCGCGATGGAGGGCGCTTCGCTGTCTCGTCCCCAAAGCAGATATCCGCCGGCGGATGCCGCCATCAGCAATGCTCCACCGGATACAAGTGCAATTCCTGCGATGGCTCCGGAGTGATGGTATCCGCACGTTTCTTTCGGTCGTCGGACCCACTGCGAACAATCGCCGTCCTGCCCAATCATCACCGTACCCGCAACAATAGCCCCTGTGGCTGCAACCGCAGACACCACGAACCAACCGGGGGCAATGTGGGTCTTTGATACGGTCTTTGCCGCCATCGACGATTCGTGTTGCGTTTTGGTTGTGGTCTCGACAGCGATCGGTTCAACGATCGAAGGTATCGGTTCCACTTCGGCGACTTCTGGCGGCGGCGTAGGTTGAGAAACAGGCGCGACCGCCTCGTCGAACCGACTTTTGGCCTTGCGACCCGCTTCGAGGGCGACTTCGCGCACACTTTGGGGGATTGGGGCACAGGGATCAGAGGCGACGCAGGTCAGGCTTTCTCGGGACAGTTCCGCTCCATCCTTCGACCTCAAGATCTTGACGGTAATCGTGAAGGCCTGCGGGGTACTTTCAATTTGTGCGAAGGCGATGAACGCGACCCCGATGCGGCTCCCGGCATCGCGGGCGCATGCGCTGGTTTCGCAAATGGGCTGCCGAACAACCGCCGCTGCATCGTTGACCGCCTTGATTTCGGTGCCCGACCGTCGCAAACCCTTTTCAAGCGACGCAATCACTTGGGATTCGAGGTCGCGCAGTGCGCTCGCAAGCTCGACGCCCGCGACAGCCAGCGTGGGCGGTTCGGCGTGCGCGGGTGCTGAGACGATGAGTATCAGGGGGAGGAGGCTGAGAAAGATCGGGCGGTTCAAGACCGCGACATCCTAGATCAACCTGAATCGCTTTGCTTGCCTCGGACGCATTGCGACATCCGGGTTGGTGTGCGTCACCACCGCGAACAAGATGTACACTGTCCGTATGGCTTTTCGTTTCCGGGTCGCCCTTTTGGTATTGATGGTGGCGACCGTCCCCTCGACCGCGCACGCCGACAAAGAACAGGCAAAGGCGCACTACGAACGTGGCAAGCGCCTCTATAACTTGAGCCGCTTCGGCGATGCCGTGAAAGAGTACGAGGCAGCGTACCTTGAAATGGAGGACCCCGCGTTCCTCTTCAACATTGGGCAGTGCTACCGGCAGCTAGGCAACAACGAACTCGCGTTGCGCAGCTATCGCAACTACCTGCGTTCGGCTCCGGAGGCGGCAAACCGCGCGGATGTCGAAAACCGAATTCAAGAAATCGAGACCGCCCTTGCCAGGGACAAGACGGCAAAACCAACGCCCGACCCGTCACTGCCGCCCGTCGTGCCTGCAGTCACTGCGCCACCCGTGCGAGAGCCCGTGGCCGAGGTAGCGTCTGTCCCGGAACCCGCGCCTGCTGATAACGGAACCAATTGGTTGTTATGGGGCGGTATCGGGGCGGGTGTGGTCGCGGTGGTTTTGGTTGCGGTAATGGTTTCAAGTGGTGGTACGGAACGGCCTGGATGTCCGGAGGGAATTCGATGTTTTTAAAACTACGACAATTTGCTTTGTTTGTGGCCCTACTGGCAATCGGCTCGGGCATTGCATCGTGTAATACGGATAAGCAGGATTTGCTTGTCATCAACATCAGCGGCACGGGTGCGACGGCTGCGACAACGGTTCAAGTCGATGTGATGGGAGAAAAGACAATCGATGTCGATGGCCCCTTGCCGACGAGCGTTGGTGTCTACATCCCTGCAGGTTCGGGTCCGCTCACGGTGCATGTGATCGTGTCTGCCGGCGTCTGCGTCCTCGGCAGGACGACCGTGACAGTCACACCAATGGCGGGTGTCACCCCATTGCCAGTGAATGTCGATCTATCTGACGCGGCCTGTGGTGTGGACGGGGGAGCGGGAGGCTCGGGCGGCGTGCCGGGTTCCGGTGGAACATCGGGTGCAGGCGGAGCGGGTGGTACGATTGGTGCGGGAGGAGCACTGGGGGTGGGAGGAACACCCGGCGCGGGAGGAGCAGCGGGCGCGGGAGGAGCAGCCGCGGGTGGAGCAGCCGCGGGTGGAGCAGTGGGCGCGGGTGGAGCAGCCGCTGGCGGATCACCCGGAGCCGGTGGGGTTGCCGGCACCGGGGGTACCGGGGGAACCAGCGCCACTAGGTGCAGCACCGCAGCGGAATGCGGTAAGAACGAATTTTGCGAGCTGCCGTCATGCAACACGGTGAAACCGATTGGCACCTGTGCAACGATTCCTATCATCTGTTCCCGCATCATCGCTCCTGTATGTGGCTGCAATGGCCAAACGTACTCGAACGATTGCGAGCGAAGGGCCGCGAAGGTGTCGAAAGCATCGGACGGAGAGTGCCCGAAGGATCTGTGCAGCAACGTGGCCTGCGGTATCAGGGAATATTGCTGCGCAAGCACGGGCCAGTGCGTATCATCCTTGTGCCTCAGTTGTTGCTTGCAGGTCGCACCCGCTACCGAGTGACGCCGGACAATTTGCGGTTGGCCACCGCATCGCGCACGTAGGTTTCTCGATCGCGTTCAAGCTGTTTGATCGCGGCTTCGCTGCTGTTTTTGTGCGCGGCCACGAGTGCGCGCACCCGGGGAAACGCACTTGACGCCAAATTGTCCAGGGTCGCAGTGTCGGTCGTGGGATCGTTGGCGGCCTTCAGTTCGGCATCAAGATCATCCGCTGCCTCGGCTTCTTGTGCAGACGACTCGGTATCGGCCCATTTGAGAAAGCGGGCACCATTGCTCATCCAGGCACCGGTAATCGCAGCGGCAAGCTCGCGTTTTCCGCAGACCGTCTGGATCTTGCTCACGATGTTTGCGGGGTCATCGTCGTCGCGTGCGAGTTCAAGGGGGAGGGTCGGCGCGCTGATCGACGCCGCTACATCTTTGCTGGCCCCGGATATTGATCGCAGAACGATAAATGCTGTCGATCGTCGCGTTCGTGCGGCCACATCGGCAATCTGGGTGGCAATTGAGGCGGGCAATGTCAGGTTTGAGTTGCTTGGTTTCGCCATGGCGTTGGCAAACCTAGCGCATGGCGTAGCGGCTGGGGAGGGTTTGGCTTATCCTTCCGACATGGACCCTCGCGTGAGCGTCTACACGAGTTCGCATTGCGGCTACTGCCGCATGGCGATAGCGTTTCTCGAAAACAAGGGTATCCGACCCAAGTTGATCGACGTGACCCGTGACTACGAAAAACGAAAATGGTTGGCGGAAGTGACCGGACAGCGGACCGTTCCGCAAGTGTTCAT
This sequence comes from Myxococcales bacterium, assembly GCA_043759805.1. Classification (GTDB taxonomy): domain Bacteria; phylum Myxococcota_A; class Polyangia; order Fen-1088; family Fen-1088; genus JAWXBF01. The sequence goes on from JAYUPZ010000349.1 coordinate 6,645, forward strand.
CAATGATCAACCGGTTGGTGGGTACACGGATCTGGTTGCCCTCGATCGTTCCGGCCGGTTAGACCCTTTGTTAGGCCTTTGACCAGTAGGGAAGATTGTCGCCGGCAGCGTTCCATTCGGTGGCACCCCAGTGGGTGTAGCGATCGTTGTAGGACGAGGCAGATAGATTCGCGGGCTTGAGACCGAATCCGCCGTGGTTCGGTTCTTTCCATTCGGTTTGCGGGATCCCAAATCCCCGTGCGATGGAACCCAGCATCTGGTGCCAGGTCAAGCCCACGAAGGGACGATCGGTCGCCATGTCGCCAAATTGTCCCTTGGGAATAAGGCGATTCAGGTCTCGGTAGTCAATCTGAATGCCGGTATTAAACGCACCGTTAGCAGAACCAAAGGTAACGACAGGAATGTTTTCCTGTGCGTGTGAGAACACACCATGTTCCTGCGTCCAGTACACAAGCGATCGATCCAGCAAGCTTCTGCCAGAGCCATCCTTGGCGGCTTCCAGCTTCGCCACGAAGGGTGCGATGACCCCCGCGAACTGGGTGCGCATCGATGAGGCCATCGACTCCTGCGGACCGGCCTCGTCAACCTTGTGCGAAACTTCCTGGTGCCACGGATCGTTGCATCGCTCACCAAAGGTGGTGCTCCATCCTTGGTGCAGTACGGTTGCAACCCGCGTGAGGCCGCAAGAGAGCGCTGCCACGAGGACGTCCATGTAGCTGTTGTAGAACGCCACATCGGTCCCCGGTTGCCCACAGACGGGTTCAGCCGGATTGCCCGGTCGAGTCGGCGTGTTGCAGGAAATCGTGACGTTTAAACGCCGCTCGATCTCCGAAATACGATGGACGTGCTCTTCGAGCCTAAGCTTGTCCGCGGCTGCCAGACGAGGCGCGTTTTTCACCCGAGCGTAGTCTTCCTTGACGAGGTCAACGATTGACGGTCGGACTGCAACGTTGGGCTTTGCGCTGCCGAAAAGGGCTGTCCACAACGAGGCCGGATTCATGTAGGTCGGGGGTTTGTCGACGCCCGAGTTGATGTTGCCAGCGATCTTTTGCTTGAAGCTGAGATCGCCAAACTGCGACATGAATACCGATCGTTGGGTGACGCCACCCAGATCTTTGTAGAAGGTCGGCGAGTTGGCGATCACCTGATCGATGGTCGCGCGTTCTGCACCACCCGATA
>JAYUPZ010000350.1:0-1647 GCA_043759805.1 Myxococcales bacterium
GGCCCATCCGATCCGATAGCCTTCGTCGCCATCTCGACCTTATTTCCATCGGTTCGGAAGTAGGTAGAGGGCATGCCCGGTAGCGGTCGCGGTTCCTCGAAGGCTTCGTCGAGGATGAGAGCCAGCGAATTGTGAGACACTTGGGACCCGAACTTCAGGCGGTAATGGAGATTTCGCTCCGGCTCGCGGGCGACGTCTAGGTCGATGCCAACTGCATCGCAACCGCCTCCCTTCCATAGCCACTCGTCCACACCACCGACGGCACGGAGATAGGACTGAAACCGGTTCCCATCCGACAGCGTCGACAACAGCGAGAATGCCTCCAGGAAGTTTGACTTCCCCGAACCGTTCGGGCCGATCAGCACGTTCAGCCCGTGAAGTTCGGTCGCCTCCGAACCTGGGGCAAAGGATAGGAAGCCGTCGAGACGGATTGATCGAACAAAGGGCGGTTTCATTTTCGTCGGTTCCCCTTTTACGTAACACGATCCGGGTGCCGTGGTTCCGGGATCGCACCAGTTTGGATGACCGCCGAGCAGTGACCCCACCCATCCATGTCAACGCACCGCGCCTTTAACCTCTTGTCCTCAGGACCCGGTGCGCACCAGGGGTGACGCTCACTGTCCTGACCTCTCGTTCCGGGGCGTCGTTACACAGTCTCCCACGATTCATTGGTTCCCCGCGGTTTTGGCCCGTCGTGTTAATCTTGCGTCCCGCACAGCAAACACCTGATGCCCAACCTTCAAAGTGAAAGCGCCGCGCCCGACCGTCACCCGGTATCCGCCGCTTTGGCGCGCGAACTTCGCACGCAGATAAAAGAGCAAGGCATCGTCGTTTGGCTGGATACCGATTCGCATTACACCGAGTTCGCCGACAGCCTGGCCAACCCCGCAACCGCCTTTCCGTATCCCGTCGTCGCGTTCCGTGGCAGTCACCTGGAAATCATGCTGGCTTTGGAATCCCGCGGCAATGGACTGCACCCCGACAAGGTGCTGATTCACATGCCCGGCTTCAACACCGCCAACATTACCGACACACCCCTGCTTGAAATCTACCGCGCCGGAAACAGCTACCGAAAGAACCTAACCACACTCATCACCGAGGCCGCCCACGGCCACGCGCTGCCCGACGAGATCACCACCTTCATTCAATCAGCCAATCTTTCCCTCGCCTCGGCCGATGAATGGTTGTCCAATATTCAAGCCGGCGTCGGCGGCACACGCGACGATCTCGCTGTCTACCTGCAAGGACACAAGATTGACGACATCGTTGCACACCTCGTCCTCAAGGATGCGCGACTGCAAAAACTGTTGAGTGCTACGGATACCGCGACGCCGCCAACAGAGCGCCTACACGAACACCTACGACGTACCCTGGGTGTAACCCCCGAATGGGAATCACAACGCCTACCCGGCAACGCACCCTTGGATCTCGAACGCCTCGGCGATATCGCGATGACGTGGATGATGGCCGTCGAATTCGTGAGCGATCTTCGCGAGCCACCCGTCATGGCCGTCTTGAAACCACTTGCCAATCTTTCCACGCCCGTTGTCAAACAATGTCGCGAGCTGGCATCCAACCTTCGCAGCCAACATCCCGATCAGTACCGCGCCGCCGCCAACGACGTCGAAAACATCCTTGAAGATCGAC
>JAYUPZ010000351.1:0-16853 GCA_043759805.1 Myxococcales bacterium
GCCTGTTCAAAATCGATAAGCGCCGCCACCTCGCCCGACGGCGTGAATAAAACGTTGTCGATGAACAGATCCCCGTGAATCAAGCCACGCGGCACATCGTCTTGCCGCTCGATCTCAAGAGCACGAAGTTCGGGCGATAGAATCTCAATCGCAGCACTCAATCGCGAATCGTTGCGTTGCACGATCCCTTCGAGTCGCCGTGCGATCTCGTCCGGCTCGTACCGACCCGTACGGTGATCCGGAAATTGTGAACCTTTCAAATGCAGTTCGGCCAGCGCCCGACCGACAGAAGCCGCTTGCACCGGCCCCACGCCGTCGCGCAATAAAATCTGACCATCCACCCATGGAAATACCGACGCGAACGATGGGCCGAACGCCACGAATCGCTGACCATTTCCCGCCAACAGCGGCATCGGCGTAAAAACACCTCGTGAGGACAAAAACTCGACGATGGCGGCCTCACGCAATACCTCATCCCGCGCCTTGCCTTCGTTGATGCGCAAAAAGAGAGGGCCGCTTTCGCATTCCACACGAAGGTTCGTGTTGATGGTACCGGCAGCGATGGGCGAGTGGGACCGATAGTCGGTACGACCAAACGCTTCGAGTATTGACCCGACATCGGCAGAATTCAGTTGCGTGAAGGATCCCAGGTTTGTGCCTCGGCCCGTGATATACCCGCTTGACGGACTGGGCGCCGCTTGGTCTAGTCGACTCGGTATTTGAATGGGTGCGACGGCTGAACGCGACGAGCTGGTGGGACAGCATCTGGATCTGGTGCAAGGCATCGCGGCGAAGGTGCGGGCTCAGTTCGGAAAACACCTCGAACACGAGGATCTGGTTGCCTTTGGCAACACCGGGCTCATCGAGGCTGCTTCGCGTTTTGAAGCGGGGCGAGGCGCGGCGTTTTCTACCTTCGCTTACTATCGCATCCGCGGCGCCATGCTGGATGGGTTGCGAACGATGGGTCCCTTTAGCCGTGCGGACATTCGCCACCAGCGCGCAGCCGAACGAACGCACGCGTATCTGCAGGACCATGCCGACAACAGCTCGGCAACTGCGGGGGATCTCGGTGCATCGCAAAAGCCCGTCGACACACTCGCCAGCATTGCGGAGACCCTGTCGGGTATCGCAACCATTTCACTTGTCTCGCTCGATCTGCCCGACGCTGTGGAACCGGCCGATCCCTCGGCAATCCAGGCCGATGCAGCACTCGCCGAGTCCCAACAGGCAGAGCGGATCCGACGTGCAGTCAAGTCCTTGCCCGACAAGGAACGCCAGTTGATGGAGGCGCATTATTTCGGCGACAAGAACCTCATGGAAGCGGGCGCCGAAATGGGGCTATCCAAGTCCTGGGCGTGCAGACTGCATGCCCGTGCGGTGAACTTGTTGCGCAAGCGCTTGCAAGACGATTGAGGCAACCGGGTGCGTTGATCGGCCGACAAGCGCGAGATGGAAATCGCAACCGATCGTATTCGAATGGTTTCAATGGCGGAACCCCTTCCTTCTGGTTCCGAAGGCGCAAGATTCTCAACGGTGCTGAACACGACCAGCCCACCCACCCAAGCGAACCCAACACCGGACGGTGCGGGACCTGCAACCCAGGCACTTTCAGCTCTCGTCAGGGACACGCTCGATGCGGGCACCCGGGTGGATACAATGCTCGCGGCCGTACGTCGGGGTAAGACCTTTTCGCCCGCGGAGCTGCTGGGCCTTCAGTCGGACGTGTTTCGCTATTCGCAGTCGGTTGAGGTGTTGTCGCGCACGACCGATCGGCTGGTGGGCGGCCTCAAGCAAATCCTGAACACGCAAGTTTAGCGCGCTCTCTTCTTGCCCCGGTTGCCCGCCCTGCGATAAGACCGACCCGCCATGTCGAACCCCACGCGCATCCTCCTTCGGCCCGTCTTGGTTGCGAGCATCGCATTCTGGGCGCTACCTGCGTGCAACAGCACGTTGCAACACGGGCTTGACGAAGGGTCTGCAAATCAGATTGTGACCACTTTGGAGGGTGCCGGAATCTCCTCGAGCAAGGTCGCGGATCCGGCAAGCGATCCGCCCTCTTTCACGGTCGAGGTTGCAAACTCGGATGTAACGCACGCCCTTGAAACCCTGCGCGCACAGGGTCTTCCCCGCGAGAATCACGGAAGTTTTGCCAGTGTCTACGGCAAGCCCAGTCTCATTCCGACCCAAACCGAAGAACAGGCACGATTCCTTGATGCGTTGACCGGTGAGCTCGAGCGAACGCTGGAGATCATTGATGGGGTGGTGGATGCCCGGATTCACGTCGTGCTTGAACAAAGGGATCCGCTTGCAACGGAGGAAACACCCAGGACCGCTGCAAGCGCAGCCGTTTTGATGAAGGTTCACACCGGCACCGCACCGATAGCCGTTGCTGACGTACGAACGCTGGTGGCTAGCAGCGTGGCGGGACTTGAACCGTCACGGGTTTCCGTGGTTCTGAGTGCAACACCCGACAAAGCCACCACCTTGGCATCGGTGGTTCCCCTCGGACCCTTGTGGGTGGCACCGTCGTCTCGCGCAATCCTGCTGGCTGCGTTCGCCATCGGGGTGGGACTCCTGGCGCTGCTTTCGGTGTTGTTGCTGATGACGACCCGAAAGTTGGCAATTCGCCCGCAGCAGCTTCCAACCACCGAATAGCGTTCCGAAAAAGTTGCCAATTCCTTACTTGTTGTTTACGTTGCCCACGTATTTCGCGCGGCATACTGGGCGGGAGATTGGGGCAGCTCGGAGCCCAGGGGGAAAAAATGACGATCAAGGATAATGGCGAGAGCGAAAATCCAGCGGCGGCCTGGGAATTAGAGGCGGTGCGGTCCTACGAGTCCATCGGGCTTTTCGATGCGACGCCAGCACCCGTATCGATCGACTGGGATATGGAGCTCGCTTTCAGGCAACACGCGCCCGGCAAGCCGATCGGTCGCAAGCTCACAGCAGGCTGATCCCAACGGGCGTTCTGGCGCGTCCGAGCTTATCCGCCCAGTTTCTTTTTCAACGCCTCGAGTGCGTTGTCCACCTTGCTGTCCTCGGACATCGCATTCAGCTTGCTCTCCGCTGCGAGCTGCTCGGGCGTGTGACCACCGAGCTCTGCGTCTAGCCCCGCCTCGGCTTCGATGGCGTCGATCTTTCCGGCCATCCGATCAAAATCAGCAAAGGCACCCGACGTGTGCGACATGGGACTTGCACCCTTGGCGGCACGCGCCTTTTCGCGCAACGTGCCCTGTCGCAACTTCACATCTCGAATGCGGGCATCAAGCGCTTTGAGCCCGGCGGTCAAGTTATCGACATGCACCTGCTGTTCCTGGAAATTTTTTTCAAGCTCCGCGCATTCGGCGTTCTTCTCACCCACGCGTATCAGCGCCGCCCGGGCAAGGGCATCGTCGCCGGCCTTGACGGCTTGCTCTGCTTTCACTTCCCACGAAGCCGCCTCGCCCTTCAAGGATTCGATTTGTTTGGCAAACCGTTTTTCGTCGGCCAGCGCCGATGCAACTTCGCCCCGCGCCTTCCGACCGGAATCTTCCATGTCGAGGACCATCTGATCCAGCTCTTTGCCCGGATCCTGCATTCCGTCAATGAGATCATTGAGGTTTGACTTGATGAGAGTGGACATCCGCTTGAGTACGCTCATGGCATCAGCATACACTGCGGTCTGCCATGGTGTTATCCGCAATCGTCGGCCAGCCAGTTGCACGCGCTCTTCTTGAACGCGCGCTCGGATCGGGACGTCTTGCGCACGCCTATCTTTTCGACGGGCCCGAAGGCGTGGGCAAGCGTACGACAGCCATCGCGCTCGGTGCTGCGCTTGTTTGTAAACGCAAACCCAATGTTGGTTGTGGCAGTTGTGATGCCTGCAATCGAGCCTTTTCCGGAAACCATCCCGATGTAAGGCTTTTTGCGCCTGATGGCCCTCAAATCAAGATCGACGATGCGCAAGAGATGGTAGCGCTCGGTGGCCAGCGTCCCCACGAATCCCCGGGGCGAGTCCTGATTCTTGACGAGGCGCACCGGCTCAATGCCAGCGCGGCAAACTGTCTTTTGAAAACGCTTGAGGAGCCCCATTCTGGCAACCATTTTGTGCTGGTATCGTCGGCGCCCGACCGCCTGCTACCGACCATCCGATCGCGAACCCAGCGCATTCGCTTCGGACCTATTCCAGACGGCGCGCTTTTGACCCTTCTCGAGGCACGGGCTGCGGAAAAAGGACTTGGAACCACATCGGCACAGGCGGCCGTTGCCATCTCCGGCGGATCAATCGGACGCGCACTCGCCGCGCTTTCTGCCGAATCGGCCGAGGTTTCCGGTGAAACTGCCGCATCGCTCATGGCAACCCTCCGGATGGCCGCGGGTTCGCGGGCCGCCATTCCAATGCTCGATGCCGCAGGTCAATTTTCTGGCACCAAGGAAGACCGTGCCCAGCTGTCCCAGGTCTTGACCCGCCTGTCGCACTTTTATCGCGACGTGATGGTGACCGCCGCAGGCGCCGACGACTTGGTCGTCATGCGAGCGCAAGGCGACGAGATCGCAACACTCGCCGCTGGCACCGGTGGGTCGACCCTCCCCGTCACCAAGGCGCTCAATGCCCTTTTTGAGGCGCAGGCCGCACTCGAAGGCAACGTCAGTCCGGCGCTTTTGACGGAGGTGCTTTTGTTCCGGCTCGCAGCGCTCGAAAGCCGCATCCCACGGTCCGTATGACCAACCCTGCCAAAGCAGGCGCAAGGGTGTAGTCTGCCCGCTCGGATAAGCCCATGAGCCCAACTTCATCGCAATCCCCGCAAGGCAATACGGACAGGGCGTTTTACGTCACGACGCCGATCTACTACGTGAACGCCACGCCCCACCTCGGCACGTTCTATACGACGGTGGTCGCCGACGCCTTCGCGCGCTTCCACAGAGCGACGCGCGGCAAGGACAGCACCTTCCTCTTGACCGGGCTCGATGAACACGGTCAAAAGATCGAACGCATCGCCAGCGAAAAGGGGCTTGCTCCCCAACTGTACTGCGATGGCATCGCGAGCGAGTTCCGAAAGACGTGGGAGCGAGCAGGAATCACCTACGATCGCTTTATCCGTACCACAGACAGCGATCACAAAGCCGCAGTCGAAGCGATGTGGAATCGCATGACCGCACAAGGCGACATCTACCAGGCAGACTACGACGCCCTCTACTGCGTCGGATGCGAGGGATTCAAAACCGAGGAAGAGGTTGTCGCCGAGGGCAGCGAAAAACTTTGCCCCACCCATCGCAAGCCGGTCGAGCGGGTCAAGGAAACCAACTACTTCTTCCGCCTGTCGGCCTACGCCGACCGCTTGCTCGCGATGTACGAGAGTCCCAGTTTTTTTATCGCGCCCGAATCGCGAAAGAACGAGGTCGCCGAGTTTGTTCGCTCCGGGTTGCGCGACATTTCGGTTTCTCGCATGTCCGTCAAGTGGGGAATTCCGGTCCCGAGCGATCCGAAGCACACGATCTACGTGTGGATTGACGCGCTCACCAACTACCTCACGGCTCTTGGCGGCCCCGATGCCGTTGAAAAAGATCCACGGGCGGCAGCGCTGTGGGCACAATCGCATCACATCATTGCAAAGGACATCCTGCGGTTTCACGCCGTCTACTGGCCCGCGATGTTGATGTCGGCCGGGCTACCGGTCCCGCGCGGCATTTTTTGTCACGGATTTTTGACCGTTAAGGGTCAAAAGATCTCCAAGGGATTGCCCGCCACACGCGTCGATCCCAATGCCATTGCCGATATTCTCGGTATGGATGCACTTCGTTACTTCGTGCTGCGCGAATACTCGTTCGGCTCGGACGGCGACTTCAGCTATGAAGCCTTGTTCCAGCGTCACGAATCGGATCTGGGCAACGATCTGGGCAATCTACTCAATCGCACCATTTCGATGGCACACAAGTTCCTGCGTGGAAAACTACCGGCACTTGAGCGGCCGGCTCCGCTTGCGGGGGGTCAATCCATTCATCTTGCAGTCGCGAGCGCCACTCGCTACTGGAACGAATTTTCCCCTTCCCGAGCCCTTGAGGAAACCTGGCGGTTGATTCGCGGTACGAATGTCTATATTGATCAATCGGCCCCCTGGAATCTCGCCAAACTAGACGACACCGCCGGTGTAATGGAGGTTATTTGCAACAGCCTTGAGCTTGTTCGCATTGCGGCCTTGCTGGTGGCACCGGTCATGCCAGAAGCCTCTCGCGAGATTTTGAGGCAGCTCGGTCGTATCGAAGACGTCGGTACCTGGCCGGATGAAACGTGGCACGGATGGCGGGGCGGAACCCTGACCGAACCGCAACCCGTTTTTCCAAGATTGGATCCCGCTGTTCGCGCCGATCACATTGCTCGATTGCTCGGAGAAACCCCAATTGGCAGTGGCGATACGCCCCCGCCGGAGCTGTTCAATTCGCCGGCGCAAGCCAAGCCCGAAGCCAGCCTCGTCGATTTCGAGGACTTCAAGAAACTAGAGTTCCGCACCGCTCGCGTCATCGCCTGCGAAGCGGTTCCAAAGACAGACAAGCTGTTAAAGCTCACCCTCGATCTCGGTATCGAACAGCGAACGGTCGTGTCGGGGATCGCCGGAGCGTACACACCCGATGCAATGATCGGCAAGACGGTCATCCTGGTTGCCAATCTCAAGCCCGCGAAATTGCGCGGCATCGTCTCGGAAGGCATGGTGCTCGCTGCGGGCGAAACCAGCGTGCTTGGTCTTGCAACCATCGACACCGACGTTCCGCCCGGCACCCGGGTGCTCTGATATCCGTTGGTACCGGTGCTGGCCCTTCATGTAGGCAAGATCCCGCCATGTCACCCTGAGCGAGCGACAAAAATGCCACGCCCATGGCGACAATTCCGTTGCTCCCGTGTTGCGCTTTCAGGACGCCTCATGAAACAATCGAAAGCGATGAAGGCGCGTCTGCCCCTACAGGAATCACTCCCGGATATTGCGGGGAAGGTGGAGCAGGGATTGGGAGAGCAAGAAGAAACCACCGAACTACCGGCGGTGATGGGCGCAGACATATTCGATGTCGCCCAAACAGATGCGTTCTTGTTGGCGGCGTTGATGGACAACATCCCCGACAACATTTACTTCAAGGATTCGCATAGCCGATTTGTTCGGATCAACCGTTCGATGGCGACCTACCTCGGACTCGACTCTCCCGACGAGGCGATCGGGCAGAGTGATTTCGATTTCTTTGAACAGTTTCACGCCGAGGCTGCCTTCCGCGACGAGCTGGAGGTGATGAAGAACGGCGAACCTCTTGTTGGCAAGGATGAACGCGAAACGTACTCCGGCGGTGGCGTGCGATGGGTTTCTTCCACAAAATTGGCACTACGCGATCGCCACGGACGAATTGTGGGCACCTTCGGCATCTCACGCGACATCACCGCCCGCAAAAACGCCGAAAATCAACTGTACGAACAGGCGTTTTACGATCCCCTCACCCTGCTGCCCAATCGGGCATTGCTGATGGATCGACTCAAGCAGCTGTTGAAGATCGGTCGTCGACGCAGCGACGGACATTTCGCGCTGCTCTTTCTCGACATCGATCGATTCAAGGGCATCAACGACAGCCTCGGCCATGGCATGGGCGATCATCTATTAAAGGCAATGGCGCGACGGCTCGAAACCTGTTTGCGACCCGGCGACACGGTGGCTCGCCTGTCCGGTGATGAGTTCGCCATCTTGCTCGATAGGCTGGCCGAACCCGTTGATGTCGAACTTGTGGCCGACAGGGTGCACGCGGCCATGCAGACACCCTTCGATGTCATGGGAACCGAACTCTACTGTTCCGTATCCATCGGAATTGCATTCGCCGATGACTTCTACAAAAAGGGCGAAGACGTTCTGCGCGACGCTGACACCGCGATGTCGCAAGCCAAGAGCGAGGGTCGCTCGCGCCATGTCGTATTCAGTTCGGGGATGCATGACCGCGCCCGGAATTTGTTGCGCCTTGAAACCGACTTGCGGCGCGCCATCGATCGGCACGAATTCCGCGTGTACTACCAGCCGATCATCGACATCGAAAATAAACGCCTCGCCGGTTTTGAATCCTTGCTGCGATGGGAACATCCGGAACGCAAACTGGTGTACCCGGATGAGTTCATTGGTCTCGCCGAAGAAACCGGCCTCATCTGCAACATCGGGATGTGGAGTCTGGAGCAAGCCTGTCGACAGTTGACCTTCTGGAAACAGAATCTCGCGGTCCCGTCGTTGCCCACGATCAGCGTCAACATCTCGCCGCGACAATTCTCTCAGCCGGACGTGTTGGAAAAAATCCAGCGCGTTCTGGCGGAAACCGGCGCCGATCCCTCGCTCATCATTCTCGAAATCACCGAGGGAGCGTTGATGCGCAACCTCGAAGTTGCCATTCGATTGATTGCACAGATTCGCGATCTTGGAATCCGCGTTCAAATCGACGATTTCGGAATGGGTTATTCCTCGCTCAGCCAACTAGAGCAGATGAGCATCGACGGCTTTAAAATCGATAGGGCGTTTGTGAGTCGGATGGGCACCTCGCCGAAAACGCGCGAGATTGTGCGCACCCTCGTGTCCCTCGCGAAGAACCTCGAACTGAGCATCACGGCTGAGGGCGTGGAAACGCTGGAACAGCTGGCCGAGATCCGTGGCTTCGGCTGCTACAAGATTCAGGGCTTTCTCTATTCGCGCGCGGTACCCATCGAAGACGCCGAGTTGTTGGTGTCAAGAGGGCTACCGCCCGACTGGCAGTTTTAGGGCCGCTATCTGGATTGCCCGGATCCAAAGAGCACGATTCAGGTTGAAAAAATCCTTCTTATCGACCCGGGTAATGCGTCCCGATCTTTTAGTATCTTATCTCGACCGAGCCACCAGTGAAACCTACGATTGACAGGTCTGCGTACAGCGTCTCCTCGATGCGCGTGGGCGTAAACCGTACGTCCGTACCGTTGTACGTGATTTTCTGAACATGTGCGTCTTGTGGCAGCTGTACATGAAGATCGATGCGGTGACCGCTTCCCGTAACCTCAAGCGCCAGACGCCGCTCGGCGACAACGTGTTCCCATGTGTAGGACACGTAACCACTTGACGACGGATACCGAACCGTCACGTGGGCCATTTTCTCGTCCGTCGCTATCCATCGGGGTGACAACAGCACATGCTCCATCAACTTGTGTTTATCAGCGACGCCTGCCAAGCCCTCGACCAGGGCCGACAACACGGGGGCGCTCGCCCACGCGTCGGGAAAACCAACCTTGAGTTCATCGCGCTCAAATTGCACAGGGACATTCGACAATGTGATGCCGAGTAGGTGCAGCCTTCCCTTGCCGATCGCCCGTGCCGTGATGCTGCTTATGATTTTGCCGGGATACGGGTTGGTCCAGCCCCAAACCCCCATCGCAACCCGAGACACGTGCGGATTCCGACCGCGCCAGGCGATCTGCCAGTGGCTGGTGTCACGTTCGGCCCACCATGTGTCGATGTTTCGACCCTGCCATAAGGGCAGCACCATCCGAGAGCCATCTTCATAGCGAATCTCGTACTCGCCAACGCGCGCACCGTCGGTATGGTTGCCAGAACTTTGTAGAAAGTACACGCTACCGGCTGTCCTTGCGATTCCAGTAACGGTTGTTTCACGCGGGCCAAGGTCACCTTCGGCCCACAGGACAACTGCGGCACGACCTCCGTTGGTGCGCGGCTCCACCACCTCGAAAGGTTTGCCGAGGAAGTCATGGCGTCCGGTTGGAAATTCACGCAAATCGTTGCTGGCATGTCCAATGAAACTGAACTCGTCATCACCCCGCAGGCTGCGATTCGCGACACCACGAAGATCAACCGGCGTAAAAGTCTCGGGCTTCCATTCAAATGGACGGCGACCGGGAGGGTAGAGCGGCGCAAGGTGACCGCGCTTCGCCATGAGCGCCGAAACGCGATTCAGAATATCAATGCCGTACGTTTCGAAACCATGTTCAAACGCAGCACAAGCCAGATCCCCCGCCACGGCCGGCGTGATTGTTCCATTCACGAATTCGCCCGGCGCCATGAAACCAAAAGGTTTCTGAAACGGCGGATCGATGGTGAACCATTCAGCCATCCGATCCTCGCGGTGTCGTTCCCGCCGACGCAAGTATTCCCGAAGGATCGCGACGGACTGGGGATGGGTAGCGATGCCGCGCCGGATGGCCAGAGGATTCGAAAACGAGATCTGGCGTCCTTCATTTGCTCCCAGATCCAGGCCGTCGGGCGCGGTCCAAAGCCGTACATGATGGCGATAGAAATTGCCATTCCACGAGACCCGGTCAAGGCTTTCACGAATTCGCTCGGCAACCGCCTGGTATTGTGCGGAACGTTCGTCGCGACGCAGATGTGCCAACATGCGGGACATAAATGTGGCGGCTTCGTACAGGGCCGAATTGTCACCGTGCATGATCCCCATCGGGGTGTTTTCATCCACCCACTGCCAGTCAAACCAGCCCGCTGAATTGCGATTGCCGGTGGGGCTGAGATGAGCAACCTCGATGTTTTGAACGTTGAAAAGATCGATGGTGAACCCACGCTTGATGAGGCCATGCTCCGCGTCCCACCGTACGGGATCGGACATCAAGTAATTCAATGCCTTTTCAAGCCCGGGTAACTGCGCCGCCATGAATCGATCATCGCCCGTGGATTGCCACGTCCAGTACAAATGTGAAACCGCAAGTGCTTCAATATCTGCATCCACGGGAATGCGCGAAAAAACGGTCCGCTTATCCTGACTGCGCTCCGTATACGCCTCGCCCAGAACATCTCTGATTGCATCGACACCAGGATACGTCCCGGAATAGGGATCAAAGGCATCGTCTCGTCGCACACGGGAAAGCAACGATCCGTTTTCTTTTTGATGTTGCAGCAGAAGCGGCAAGAGTCCGTGAACGTCCGCGTCAAGGTATCGTCCTGCACGCAGCACCTGGGTATTTCCCCTTAACGTTGGCAAGAAATAGCGGACGCTGCTTCCATCCACCACCAACGAATCGGTCTGTTGTACGGTGGCCTTCAAATCGCGAAAGAATCGGTCATAGGTTCGAGACGCCGTTTCGATCTGAGTCTCGGCATCAACCACCATCTCTTGCCGAAACAGCGTTGCCTTTTTCGTGTAGAGTTCAATCGTATGCGTTCCGAGTGCACCCAGGATCTGAAAGCGCAGCTCGCCTTTTTCGGCGACCCCATCGACGTAGCGATGGCTCTTGCCATCCGTAACACGAATTCGCGCCCGGGGATCGGCTGATTCGACCATCGCCACGACGCGTTCGAGCGGCGCAAAAGTCGATGTTGCCGACCGGTCTTTGCTGATCCGGATGCCGGGGACTGCATCCGCAGCCCACGCGCCGCTTGTGCCCAAGACGAGCAAACAAGCCACCGCGGCGCGAGGAATTTGGGTAGGTCGCAATAGGTCGGTCACGCGTCGTGACCCTAACGCGAACCCGGTCAGCGTACCAAACACCTTCGGCCCTAGGCTGCCCCTCGGCCTGCGAGGAACCCCTAGGTGGTGAAGATGGGCAGCTTTTCGCTCGCCATCTGGAAGTACTTCGAGCTCGTATTGACATAGTGCCCGCGGTACTGGCCGCTCACATAGGGAACCCCAATGCCGCGATGGCCCCATCGTTCGAATTCGGCTTTCTGCATGCCCATCGACAAGGCAACGCTGGCCAGAAACTGGTTGTAGAGCAAGCCAAACTGGTCGTTGTTGGTCGAGCCATTCGGACCGCCGCCGTTGCGATAGTCGATGAACCGACCTGTGTTGTGGCTACCGAATCCGCTTCCTGCGGTCACCACGGGAATCGAGGTTGCGTCGTGGGTTCTCATCCCGCATTCCTGTGACCAAACCATGAGGGTATCATCGAGCACCGTGCGACCTGGCGCGCTTTCCACCGAGTCGAGTTTCGCCATCAGATTGACGAAGAATTTCTCGAAGATAAATTGATACGATCTCCGCAACTGGTCCTGTCCGTTCCCAGTCTCCCACTGATGGGCCACGTCCTGGTGCCAGTTGCCCGAGAAGCTCAGGGCGTGTTCTGCCGCAGCCGTCGGGAAGCTCAAAACACGCGTCGTACCACAGGCCAACGCAGCGGAGACCACGTCGTTGTAAATGTCAGCGACCTTGGCATACGCCGTCGGATTGTTTTGGTTTACGAAGAGCGTCGTGTCCTCGGCAGGCGCTACCGGGCTGCACTTGGCACCGCCTCCACCGCCACCGCCACCGCCGCCGCCTCCAACCGTCGTGGCCGCAATGATCTTTCGTTCCAGCTCGTTGATTTGGCTGAGGTGATCGGAAAGGCGCACCTTGTCGCGGGCCGACAACCGTTTGTCACCCTTGAGTAAACGGTCGTAGCTCACCTTTACGCGATCGGCGATGGAAGGCCGCTGCGCCACCGGAGGCTGATTGGGCACCGGGTTAGGATTCATTCCCGTGTTGGCGCCGATGAGTCGATTGAAGAGATTCTTCGCGGACAAGACGATCACGTGAGGCTGCACGCCACCCGACATGGAGCTTGGATTTGAGTATGACCAGCTCACCTGCCGTCCAAAACCGTAGCTGACGTGACGTTGCAGGATTCCGGTCATGTCCTTGTAGAAGTTTTTGGACCATCCCAGCATGTGATCAAGCGTAGGACGCGGATCGCCCTGTACTGCCTTGCCTTCAGCGCCATCGCCATTGTTGGCGGCGTAGTTGCCGAGGTGCCCACCCGTGTTGTGGGCGATGTAAAATGGAATGTCGAGACCCATGAGCACATTCATCTTCGCGACCCGGGCGTCGGTGAGCTTGGTCGCATCCGCCTGTAGAATCGGCGACAGGACATTTTTGCCGCCTTGATTCGTCGCCTTGAGCGCTCCCCAATTCCCGGTATGCCCGTTTGGAATGTTGAAGGGCGTGTTCAACGTCGATTTGTTCGGAAAGAAATTGGTCTCAAACGCGCCACCGTGATCGGTCGTCATCCACCACAGATTCGGACGAAAGCCGGGCAATGGTTCGGCCGCGTAAGCTTGCCGACTCAAGATTGATGGCAAGAAAGGAAGTCCCAGGGACACGCCCCCCGCACCTTGCAGAAATTGACGACGGAAAACAGGCCGTGTGCGCTTCATGGGGAACATCTTACCAAGCACCAATTGACGTCTGATAGGTATTCCCGATTGTTTTACATAGGAAGGCCGATTCTGGATATGACCAAGGGCTCCTGTGGAGCCTCGGACTGCTCACCCCACGGCGCGGCGCGGCGTCTGCTCGACATCCTTCCAGGCCATCGCCCGGTTTCGACCGCCGTGCTTGGCGGCATACAGCGCCTGATCGGCACGGGTGATGAGCTCCTGTTTCGAGCGGGCATCCTCGGGAAAGACGGCGATGCCGAGCGACATCGTCGCCTTGAAGGGACCTTTCGCGGACTCAAAGATCTGCCGCGAGACCTCCTCTCGAATCTGTTCGGCCTTGAGGCGCGCGTCTTCGCGACCGTTATCCATCAACACGATGGCAAACTCTTCGCCACCGTATCGAGCGACAATGTCGACCTTGCGCGCGTTGTCTTTCAACAAACGTGACACACGTCGAAGAACCTCGTCTCCGGTCGGGTGCCCGTAGTTGTCGTTGATCTTTTTGAAGTGATCGATGTCGGTCAAGAGAATGGAAACCTGGAAACCAACGCGTTCAGCGCGGCCGAGTAGATCCGACAACCGTTCCTGAAACGTCCGGTGGTTCACAAGACCGGTCAAACCGTCGGTCGTCGCCTGCTCTTCGAGAGCCTTGTTGATCTTCGCGTTCTGCAACGAAATGGCAACCTGATTGGCAATAACGCCAAGCATCTCCCGTCGGTCGCGTGGAAAGGCGCCCGGGCGTTTGGCCGCAACCGTGAAAGTTCCTATAACCTTGTCCTGGCTGACAAGCGGCAACGAAAGCAGCGATTCGAATTGCCGCAATCGCACGGAGGTATCGAACACGAAAACGTCGTCATTGCGTTCGCGCCAGTCTCCGCCCGCAGGCAGTGCGATCTTGTTCTTCACAACCATGGAAACCAACGCCGCCGGATCGCGAAACTCCTTGTCGGTCAAGCGGTGTGCAAGTTCACCGTCGGCACGGCAGATCGTATGGGTACTGGTTCGAGGATCGTGGGTCGCGATAACCGCCAAATCAAACTCGCAAACTCCCCGGGCCCCCGCCAACGCGGCGTCGTACACCTCGTCGAGGGTGAACGCACGATTGAGTTCGGATGACGCCTGATAGAAGCGCTCGTGTTCATGTTTCGCGCGCTCCACCGCCTGGAAAACCCGCTCCGACTGCACGATGCGGGTCACCTGCTCGGCCGTTGCGATTAGCAATTCGACCTCCGCTTTTTCAAACGGTGCGCCCGAGCCACGATCGGCGACAAGAACGCCTCGGACCGTTTTCCCTTCGAGAACGGGGACGCCTGCAAACGCAACCACCTCGACCGAGCCATCGTAATACGGAAGCAACTCGGCCCGGGGACGGGCCAATACAACCGGCCGAGCATCCTTGATGACCGCACCGACTGCTCCTATACCAGCAGGCATCGCCTCCTCGGTGACGTTGGCGGATTCACTCGTTAATTCTTTGATCTTCAGTCGTTCGCCCCGCGCGTCGAGCCATAAAAGTGCGCAGGTCTGAAGGCCGAGCGATCGACGGACAAGATCGAGCGTTGCGTATAGCTGTTGGTGTATCGTTTCGATTGAACCGAGCGAAAGTTTTTCTTCGTCCTCGGCGCGAGAACGTTGCCGCCCATCGCTGTTGAGCGAGGACGAGATAAGGCGAAAGTCGCGCGCTTCCTCGCGCATGGCAGCCAGATCCTGTTCGAGGCGATTGCGATGCTCACCGCGCTGACGTGCCACCTCGGCATGGAGGAAGACCACGTTTAAGAGCGCAAAAACACCAATGAATCCACTATGAACCCAGAAATTTGGACCGGCACCCGGCGGCACATGAGGCGCAAACGAAAGGATCGCCTCGAATCCGATCGCACCGGCGGCGAGCGGGAGTCCCACACCCAGTTTGTGAAAGGTGACGAGAAAACTCACAAGCGCGTAAACCAGCGGATGGATCGAAACACTCGACCCACCAAGAATCGACATGAACACGTACGCGGCCGCGATCAACAACAACCCAAGTTCAATGTCGCTCATCGCCTCGCGTTTCGGCGAGCGGCGTCGTTCGGGTGTTTTCATGCGCCCTGCCAGTTTGGCCGCCAGGATTCCTGCAAGAACAGCCGCGCCCGTGGCGGTCCGCAAGTCCGCGGTGCGTTCGCCCCAGACACCGGGGAACCATCCGTCCCACAACAGGACGGCAAACAATGCCACGGCAGCAAAACCCCAGACCATTCGCAACACACGGGCCACAGGTCGCCCTAGACGTCGTGCCACCGTATTGGCACTCACGGTGCCCGCTCCGAAAAATCAATGAGCAAGTCGCCTGGCCGAACCCAGCCGAGCTCGTGCCGCGCCACCCGCTCGACCGCAAGGGGATCGCTCTGTAGCGCCGTGGCTTCCCGTTGCAAGTTCGCAATCTCAGCCGCAAGGACCTGATTGGCCGTGACGAGCGCCGTGTGCTCGGCCTTCAGTTGGAGGTATTTCGCAAAGCCAGACCTGTGATACAAATGAAACGGCACGTAAACAAACGCACAGGTGAGCACGCCCGCACCGAGCAGTCGGAAAAGCCAAACGGTACTGTTTTTGCGTTGGGGATTGCCCATGAAGAAACGCGCCTTGCGCCCTGACGAGTATCCGGGGCAAATGCTCACGGCCAAAATTTTTGGCTATCCTGGAAAAAGGAACGGGTTTTCCCTACATGGGGACCACCCGCCGGTGCTTAGAACTTGTGGTGCGCCCTGCGGCAAAGTAAAAACGATTGATAACCATGGCCAAGTTCGTTCGTTATTCAGGTCCCCGCGGCGTTCAATACGGACGAACCGACGGGTTCGGAATCGTCGAGGCGCTGACAGGCCCCGCGTGGCTGGGCGGTCAACCGACCGGAGATACCTTTGATATCAAGGAGATCCGACTGCTCGCCCCCTGTGAGCCCTCCAAGATCGTCTGTGTGGCTCACAATTTTCCCGGGCACGCCCGCGAGCGGAAGACCAAGGATCCGCGCATGCCCCTCATCTTCCTCAAACCCCCGTCAGCGATTATCGGAACAGGCGATGCGATTGTGTTGCCGAGGGCGGCGAAGCGCGTGGAACACGAAGCCGAGCTCGGCATTGTGATTGGTCGGCGCTGCCACCGGGTGACGGCAGCCTATGCGCGCGGATTCGGCTCGGGTGTCACCTGCGTCAACGACGTGACCGCACGCGACATCCAGGAAGAGGAAGGTGGTTACTATCTGCGCGCGAAGGCATTTGACACTTTTTGCCCGATTGGGCCCTGGATCGAAGAAGGCCCCGTCGACATCAACGCCACCAACATCCGTTGTGTGGTCAATGGCGAAATTCGGCAGCAAAGCCGCGGCGATCAGATGCTTTTCGATCCGTGGCAAATCGTGTCGTACGTTTCGTCAATCATGACGCTTTTGCCGGGGGATATCGTTGTGACGGGGACGCCTTCGGGCGTGGGACTGCTCGAAGCCGGAGACACCTGCGACATCGAAATCGACGGCGTCGGGCGGTTGCGCAATCCGGTCGTTCGTGAGGCTTAGGGCAGACCCAATGTCGCAAACGGCGACCGGATGCTCTTGATGTTGTGACGTCTTCCACTGTCACGAGTGTTTGCGCCTTGACCCCATCGCGGAACTGACAAAGATCATAGGTGCATGCGGATGCACACAGTCACGGCGGGTCGAATTCGAGCAAGCCTCGGAGCAGCCCTCTGCGTATTCGGCGCCCTCGCGTCGGC
>JAYUPZ010000352.1:0-7783 GCA_043759805.1 Myxococcales bacterium
TAAAGCACGCGCTTTACAGCTTCGAATCGCGTCACAAAGTCGGCATCTATTTTTTCCGCAAAGCGGAAATACTGAATAAACGGTGGGGAACGCCCTCTCCCATCACTTACCTCGATCCGCAATACCGATTTCCGGTTGGCCTGGGTGCATTTGGAAACTATTCAATCCGACTCAGTCGTCCGGAAGAGTTCTTTCGACGTATCGTTGCGGGAGCACACCTGTATACCGCCAAGGAAATTCAGAAAGTTATCCTGTCACGCATCGGAGAGCCGATAAGCACCTACCTGGCCAACGCCGGCTTTTCCTATGCCGAAATCGACAAGCACCGATCCGCGATCGCGAGCCACGCCAAATTTTCCGTTGCGGGCGTATTTGAAGAGCTTGGCTTCGAGCTGCTGGATTTGCGAATCGAAGGCACGAGCTTTGATCCCGAAACCCAGGAGCGTATTGGCAAGATCTCAGACATGACAGCCGAGGCGATGGGCATTCGCTCGCTGGGTGTCGACTACGTGCAATATCAACAGTTGCAGGCGATGCGTGATCTGTCGAAGAACGAGGGCGGTGGAAACCTGGGAATGCAGATTGGACTTGGAGCCGAGATGGCGAAAACATTCAGCCAGGGCCTGGCACCGAACCCCACGACCGTTGCGCCCGCAACACCTCCTTTCGCTGCAAGCAATGATCCGACCGCAAAGCTGATGAAGTTGAAACAGTTATTCGACGCGGGACTGATCGACGAAGCCGAATACAAGGCGAAAAAACAAGAACTGTTGGCCCAGCTGTGAAATTAGGAAAGACTCTCGAATGAACGACATCGAAAAGAAACTGAACCAAGCCGACCAAATCCGTAATCAGAAGATGAGCGAACGCGACGCGCTCATACAGTCGGCCATTGAGGGCCCGACTTATCACGTCTTTTCCGACTACGACAACAGTGCACAGGGCGGCAAGGCCATCGCACAAGGCATCGCCAACAACCAGGGCGGTAAAGCGAGTTACGATTACACGCGATCCGCCGGTGCGAACCTTGCCTGGCCGGATCTTGATCCCAGCAGCGTCGGCACGCTTGAGCCCTGGCTTTGCTATTTCGCGGATGGACGGGGTGGCTGGATCGATTTGAACGCCACGCCAAGTGGAAAAGAACGTCGTGCACACGCGGCTTACCGCGAACTGGGTCTCAACGATCATCCCCAATTTCAACGGGTCGACGATCAGGCAAAGCAATTGATTTCTCAGCTGTCACTCATGTCCGATAGTCAGTTCGACGCCAGCGCGCCGCAGTACGGATTTAAGCGGAATAGCCGCTTTGCCTATCGAGATCATTTTCTCGGCATGCAACTTGAATTTCAGGATCTGGAAAGGCGCGCAAACAAAAAAGGCCAACAGGCGCTCGACGCGGCCAACGCCTGGCAAAAGCAAGAAATGGACGGACACGTTGCGGTGGCAAAAACGGGTGGTTTGCTCGATCCCGTCGAAGGTATTACGATTGAAGACTGGGCCGCTGCCAACGCGAAGATCGTCAGCGGCATGGAACTCAGCGCCGTACTCAACGTACTCAAGCTCGAAAAGCCAGTTTGGGACGCTGTTTCTGCTGAATGGAACGGTCGCATGAGCCGAGACACGACTTTCGCCATCGCGACAACTTACGGTGCTGCGTTTACCAACTCGAATATCGGCAAGTTTGCGGCCACCGCAAATGCGGCACCTGCAGCAGGGGGAGGAGTCGGCCTTCAGAAGACACTCGCCGATTTCGAGGAGTATGTGAAAATCATGTGCCACCAGAGCGCTGCCGCGGGCCAGGGTATTGATGCGGTTTCGGTGTTGAAAAAATACGGTTTGACGATCACCGACTGGAGCACCATCGGCATGCACTGGGGGGGCAAAATCTCTTCGGGTATGTCACTCGCCATGCGGATGGGCGATCTCATGGCCAAATACGGCGCTCAGTTTGCTTCGCCCGGCGCCAGCAGCGATATCGACTTTTAAAGCAACCGACCGATGGCGCAATCTATCGCCACCGAACGCACGCTGTACAAATTTACATCTGCTTCGGTGGCCAAGAGCGGCTTCCGCCTACCCCTTTTTCTTGCGCAGCGGATCGTTTAGTTCGTTGAAGGCGTTGGAAAAACTCCTGAACACCTGTTCCAATACGTCCCCGAAAGGTCCCAGGTCCTTTCCGAAATAACGATCGGGATGAATCTCTTTTGAGGCCTGGAAATAGGCCTGTTTTATCTCGCGCGCAGTGGCGGTCGAAGAAACACCCAGGAGCTCGGTTGCCTTTAACCGACCGATTCTGCGGTGCAGGCGAATCAGACGTGTCTTCATTTGCGGATCGAGATCTTTGCCTCCGATCAATTCGGCGGGATCGACGGTTGACTTGTCGTCGAGCCGTTCGAGGGCAGAGATGACGGGCGAAGGCTGACGAGACCGCGGCGGATCGCCCTCTATCGGGGTTTTGATAGGGCTCCCGGCTTCGCGAAGCCAGGATGGTGGTGGTGGCGTGGGCGTCTCACCTGGATTCAACAACACCCCTTGTGCCTTCAAGCTTCGCAGGATTGACTCGACCTCCCGAGCCGGCATCCCCGACATCATGATGATCTGGTGATAACTGGTGACACCATCGATCCGGGACAAGATAAAGCCCTCGACCGGCGTCAACTTCAAGCGCGTGAGGTCGAGATACGGCGTCACAAGCGGTCGCATCGCTGCCGGGCCGAGGCCCGCTATGACTGCGTCCTTGTCTGCCATTACTTCCCCGACGAATCGGCAGAAACGAGTAGGAACTCGAGCAAGGCTTTCTGGGCGTGCAACCGATTTTCGGCCTGCTGCCAAACGCGACTTTGTCGGCCTTCGAGAACACTTTCTGAAATCTCTTCGCCCCGATGTGCTGGCAAACAGTGCAAGACGATGGCCTCCGGGGCGGCAACCTTCAGCAGGGCCTCGTCAAGGCAGTAGGACGCAAACACCTTGCGGCGCGCCTCGGCCTCGGCCTCCTGACCCATCGAGGCAAACACGTCGGTCGATACGACCGTGCTCCGGGCGATCGCCTCACGGGGATCCCGAACGACCGTGATCTTGGCCTGCGGGTTTTTTCGAGCATCTTCAATCAGTGCTGGATCGGGATCGTAGCCTTCGGGGCAGGCCAGCGAAAGCTCAAGACCCAGCAACCCCGCCGACTCGATCCACGAATTGGCCATGTTGTTGCCGTCCCCGATCCACGCGTAGCGGTGGGAACGCAACACCGACCCAACCGAGGTGGCTTCGCGCGACGATGCACCCCGCGTTCGATGGGTCGACTCCATTAACACGGTCTGCAAATCGGCCAGCAACTGACACGGGTGCAACAAATCGGTGAGCCCGTTGATCACAGGAACCGAAGCGTAGGACGCCAGTTCTTCGGCGCGCGCCTGACCGAAGGTTCGGATCATGATGGCGTGGCAATATCCCGACAGAACGCGCGCGGTATCGCGCAACGGTTCGCCCCGGCCGATTTGCGAATCGCCGGCGTTCAGAACCACCGGGTGCCCACCCAGTTCTCGACAGCCGATCTCGAAACTTGCGCGGGTCCGCGTTGAGGCCTTTTCAAACAACATACCAAGCACATGCCCTGCGCGGGTCGCATGAGGCGTACGCAGTTTTCGCAACAAACGAAACTCTTCGGCTCGCTCGAGAACCTGTTCGGTCTCAGATGCAGATAGATCGCGTTGCTTCAGATAGTCCCGCTTGCTCATGTCGACACACTCCCTGACAAGACGCCATCGAGTATGGCAATGGCTTCATCAATCAACGCCGACGTGACAATCAGTGGCGGCACAAATCGTACCACACTTCCGCCCGCAACCGACAACAGCAGTCCTTTTTCTCGGGACTTGCTCACGATCGCAGCCGCATCAAGGCCCTCCCGCACGTGCAATCCCTGTAATAACCCGCGGCCGCGCGGAACGCCGCCATGGCGAGAGGCAAGACCCGTCAGCCTTGCCGACAGGTGGACCCCCTGTTCCACGCAGTTTTTCAGCAGGCCCAGTTTATCAATGGCGTGGCTTACATAAAGGGCCGCGGCGCAGGCGAGTGGATTGCCACCAAAGGTCGATGCGTGGGTGCCGGGTTCGAATCCCGAAGAAACTGTATCACTTGCGAGCATCACGCCCATGGGAACACCGCCGGCGATGCCCTTGGCGAGGGTCAAAATATCCGGGACGACGTCTTCTTGCTCGAACCCATAAAACGTTCCGGTCCGACCCACGCCGGTTTGGACTTCATCAAAAATCAACAACACGCCATGCTGGCGACAGAGAGCGTGCAAGGCGCGTAAAAATCCGGGGGGCGCAACCCGAATTCCGCCTTCAGCCTGAATGGGCTCGACGATGACCGCAGCGGTTTTATCTCCGATGCGTGCCGCCACGGAGTCGAGATTACCGAACTCGGCAAAGGAAACGCCAGGCACAAGGGGGGCAAAACCCTGACGGTACTTGCTTTGACCGGTGACCGACAACGAGCCCACGGTTCGACCGTGAAAGCTGTCGTCAAACGCGATGACCTCGGTGCGTTCGGGCTCTGCCTTCACCACTTGCTGGTAGCGGCGGGCAAGCTTCAATCCGGCCTCGTTCGCCTCGGAGCCCGAGTTGCAAAAAAAAGCACGTCCCTTGAACGGCCGACTCGCCAATGCCTCGACGAAGCGCAGCTGGGTCTCGACGAAATACAGATTCGAGGTGTGAACGAGCTGCAAGGCCTGCTCTGACAGGGCAGCTGCAAGACCCGGATCACCGTGCCCGAGAGCACAAACGGCGATGCCGGCCGTCATGTCGAGGTAGCGTCGTCCCTCGGTATCCCAGAGTTCGCAACCCTTGCCCCGGCGCATCACCACGGGCGCAGGCCGGTAGTTCTTCAGCAGCCGCGAATCGGCCGTTGCAAGCAGCGTCTCGGTGGGATTCATGAGACCCGACACAATAGCAAAGTGCCCGGAAAGGACTAGACTTTCTGTGTGCCTTCCTTGCCCTCTCGCCGGACGATTGACCGCGATGAGATCAAGGCACTGTTTTCACGCTACGGCCCACTTGTGTTGCGCCGGGCGCGACGGATCCTCCGCAACGAGGCCGAGGCAGAGGACGCAATGCAGGACGTTTTTATCAAGGTCCTCGCATCGATCGAGACTTTTCGAGGTGAAAGCCAACCCTCAACCTGGCTCTACCGCATCACGACCAACCTCTGCCTGAACCGATTGAGAGACCATCGCCGGCATCGAGAGCGACTTGCCAATGATGCCCTCGCCCGCAGCGACGGGCCTGGCACTTTGGGGCCTCCCGAAAACCGGATGACCATTTCCGCCCTTCTTGCCGAGCTCCCGCAAGAGCTGTCTGAAACCGCGGTGTATTACTATGTGGACGAGATGGATCAGGAGGAGATCGCGGCCATTTCGGGGATCGCCCGCCGTACTGTCGGCTACCGACTCGAACGGTTCCGGGCGTTGGCTTTGGCGCGCCTCGGCAACGATCCGAAGGATGGCGAACTTGCCGCGGCAGCCCTCATTGGGGGTCAGAAGGTAGACCCATGAATGAAGCTGCCGCGAACCACGATTTACCTGGATTGATGTCCCGCCGGCAGTCGTCTGCGTGCCTTTCCGACAAGGTGCTCGATGCACTCTTGCTAGAGGAACTCGACGTGCCATCGGCAGCAAGCGCACGAGCCCATATCCAGGATTGTGTTGGCTGCGAAAAGGCCCACACGGCAATGCGCGATGACCACGGCAACTTTTGCGGACGTCCCAATTTCGCAACAACACTCGCTTCCTTGGTAGGGCACGACAGCATGGCGCCCGTTACGGCGCGGTCGATCGGGCAGAAACTTTGGCCGAGGCGCTTCTTCTGGGCAACCGGGTTTGCGGCCGCAACCGTAGCACTCGCCGTAGGCCTGCCGACGGGACCCGAAAATCGCACGAAGGGTGGTTTTGCACTTTCGACCTACGTACAAAAGCAAGGTGCTACAAATGGAACGCTCTGGATCGACGGGCCAATTTCTCCTGGCGACAGGATTCAGTTCCAGGTGACAAGCAACACCCCGGGCCATCTTGCCATCCTCGCAATCGACGAGGCTGCTCAGATTTCCGTCTACTACCCACCCGGACCGGTGGCGGTGCCGATTGGCGCGGGAAGCAACCAGCCGCTTTCGACCGCCGTCGTGCTTGACGACACCCTGGGAAAAGAAACCGTCATCGCCTTGCGGTGCGAGCACGCGAAAAAAATGGCCGATTTGATTGAATTCACCCGTCGAGCCGTGGCCTCGTCGCAAAAGGCCGGACAGCTGGCCTCCACGGTGGGCGCCCTCGGCACCGGCTGCGTGGAATACCGACTGACCCTCACGAAAGCGCCTTGAGGAATGGCCCAATCCGTGTTGCGGATCCTGTTCATAGGCGTCGTGGTACTTTTCACGCCCCAGGGCTGGTTGCGGGCCGACACAACCGACGGGGAGTCGCCAAAAATTGAACGGTATGCCCTGCTCATCGGCGCCGACAAGGGCCTCGAGCACGAGACCCGATTGCGCTTTGCGACGAGCGACGTGGAGGAGATGGCCTCGGCCCTCGAGACCCTCGGTGGGTTTGCGCCAGAACACATCGTCCGGCTCAAGAACTCAAACGCTGAACGGGTGCGCGAGGTCCTGGTGGATCTCAACCTCACGATCCAAAAACAAACGCATGCGGGCACCCAGGCAATGCTATTCGTTTATTTTTCCGGCCATGGCAGCGACGGAAAGCTACACCTTGACGGCACCACCCTACGCACCGACGAACTGTCGAAACTTGTGCGCCTGTCTTCGGCGCGTCTCAAGCTGTTGCTCCTCGACGCGTGCCGCGCCGGCACGCTGACCCGGGTCAAGGGTGGACGGCAGGTTGCACCCTTCACGATTGGCCTTGCCGATGCCCTGCAAAACGAGGGTTACGCAATCATCACCTCGTCTGCCGCAGGGGAAGACGCCCAGGAGTCCGACTCGCTCGGCTCATCGATTTTCACCCATCACTTCATTGCAGCGTTACGCGGACTTGGTGATACGAATAACGATCGCGTTGTCACCCTGGGCGAGGCCTACGGGTATGCGTACAACGAATCGCTGCGCACATCGATGACCACCGTTGCAGGCTCGCAGCACGCAACCTTTGACTACGATCTGCGAGGCCGAGCCGATCCGGTCTTGTCGGATCTGCGTCGCCAAGAAAATTTGGCAATCCTTGTACTGGAACCGGGCGACTACCTGATTGAGCCCCGAAATCGCGGTGGACCCCTTGTCGAGGCCCACGTCCTTCGCTCCGGCACGCCCATCGCCCTCGGCGCTGCGGAATACGTGGTACGTATGCGACGCCCGAACCAGGTCCGGGAGGCCCGCGTCACCCTACGACAAGGCATCCGCACACCGCTTCTGCCTTCGCAGATGGATCCCCTTCCCCTGGCGCAGATCATGCGCAAGGGCGAGGTCAGCACGGAACTTGCCACCGGTCCCGTCGTCATGGGCAGCATTCACGGCCCAGTTTCATCAGGATTCAGCGCGGCATCGGGGATCAACGTCGGATGGGCCTTCGAGCTTCCAACCTTCAGCGTGACGCCCCAGCTTTGGCTCGGCCGCAGTCGCTCCCAGACAGTGTCGGGTGACGTATTGTCCCACACGGTGGACGAGGCAACTTTTGACGTGGCTGTCTCCCACGCCTTCGATTTCGGCTTCGTTTCGCTCGCGCCGCACGTCGCCCTGGGCGCCACCTGGCTGTTCCAAGAGGTTCGGTTGCAGTCGGGTACGGTCC
>JAYUPZ010000353.1:0-7769 GCA_043759805.1 Myxococcales bacterium
GTTGGCCTCGGCTCCCGATAAACAGAAGAAGACCTTACCGTCGCGCATCAAGGCGGGGGCGACATCAAGCAAGCTGCGGGCGGCTCGCAATTTGTCTTCAAATACGGAGGAAGGCTGCACCAACAACCCCCTGCTGGCCGCCACGGTCATCGCTGCGGTCATACCCGGATGTCCGTGTCCCAGGTTCGCGTTCCACACCATGCTACCAAAGTCGAGCCAACGCGCCCCGTCGTCGGTTGTGAAATGCACACCACGTCCACCCGTGATCGCCTGGGGGACCGCGTTCCTTTGTGCCGTCCAGGTGAACAGCACGGGTGAATTGAGGGGATTGATGGGCGAAGCCATGGTCAAGATGCCTTGACGACAGAACAAACGAGATCGGCAATCCAGTCGGCTTGAATGGGGCTGAGGATAAGGGGTGGCGAAATTCGGATACACCGTTCACCGCAGCCGAGGACGAGCAGACCGCTTTTGTAACACGTTTCCGCGATTGCATCGGCACGGGCTCCAGAGTCAAACTCGATGCCAATCATCAGTCCGAGTCCGCGGACCTCACGCACATGAGGCAGTCCCCCAAGCTCGGCTTGCAATCGATTCTTCAACTGCGAGCCGACGCGCTTGCTGTTGTCGAGCAGGTTTCGTTCCAGCAGATCGAGTGTCGACAGCGCGGCCGCGATCGCAACGGGATTGCCGCCACAGGTTGATCCATGCGTTCCGTGTCCCCACGTCATGATGGGTGTCCTGGCCAACATTGCCCCAATGGGCATCCCCGAGCCGAGACCCTTGGCCAGCGTGAAGATGTCGGGCACCACGCCAAAGTGTTCTGCCGCGAACATGGTACCCGTGCGTCCCATGCCCGACTGAACTTCGTCGAATACCAATAGGATCCCGTGTTGATCACAAAGAGCGCGCAAGCCTTTCAGAAACGAAGCGTCGGGTACGATGTATCCGCCTTCCCCCAGCACGGGTTCGACAACAATGGCTGCCACGTCGTCGGGCGCCACGGTGTGTGAAAACAATTGTTCGACAATGCTGTCGACCGAACCGTAGTCCGCGTGATGCACGCCGGGTAAAAGTGGCCCGAACCGTCGCCGATACTTGGTTTTGCTCGCGGTCAGCGACAGCGATCCCATCGATCGACCATGAAATCCACCCCGAAACGCAATGAGTTGCGACCGGCCGGTGTGATGTCGAGCAAGTTTGATCGCGGCTTCGACTGCTTCGGTACCGCTGTTGGTGAGAAAGGCCTGCCAGCGCGGTGCCGGATCGCTCACGTCGCGGCCCACCTTGGCCTCAAGGGCGCGGGCATGTTGTTCCAGGCGGCGACACAGTTGTCCGTACCCGGGATAGTGAAAGTCGGTGCCACAGATGTGAATCAATGTGGCCGCCTGTTTCGAGATGGCGTCGACCAGGTTGGGATGGGCGTGTCCGGTGCTGGCGGCTGCAACGCCTGCCTGCGCATCAAGAAAAACATTGCCGTCAACGTCTTCCACCATGCACCCCGCGGCCCGCGCAACCATCAAGGGATAAACGTGGATGAGCGAAGGCGATTGAAATCCGAGGTTCTCCGCAATTTGTGCCATCCCCAATGGGCCAGGGATTTCAGTTTTCAGCAGGATTCCGTGCGAAGCGAGTTCATCGTAAGTGTTCAACCGATCCTCCTTGTTGTTATTCAGGAAACGACGGTGCGACTTTGTTCGCGCAGGTAACACGGAAGGGTGTGGTGTCCTCCGATATTTTTCCCGGTCGAGCCACTGCCTTTCCATCCGCCAAACGGTTGCACGCCCGGCCAGGCTCCGGTGGTCGCGCCAGACGCGCGATTCACGTAGACGACACCCGCCTCGATCTGGTCGAGGAACCGTTCGATCTCGTCAGGATCTTTGCTGAAAATGCCGGCCGTGAGCCCAAGCTGTGTGTCGTTTGCCCGGAACAGTGCCTCTTGCAATGAATCGACCGGCGACAGGTGAACGAAGGGCAAGAACAACTCATCCTTGACGAGCGGATGGTTTTCGGGAAGCCCCGTCAACAATGTTGGCTGAACATAAAATCCGTGTTCAAACCCACGGTCTTTGTACACCGATCCGCCGGTATGAATGGCGTTTGCTTCGCGCGCAGCGTCGACATGGCGCTGGTAATCCGCAAAGCCGCTGGCCGTGGCAACCGGTCCGACATACGTTTCGCGTTCCAGCGGATTTCCGATTGCAGTGTTCTCGAAAAGCACAGTGAGGCGGTCCCGCAATTCGTCATAGTGTTCTCGCGCCACGTACACGCGTGAGCAGGCCGAACACTTGTGCCCGTTCATGCCCACCGATGAGCGGTAGATTCCGGTGGCAGCTTTTTCCAGGTCGGCGTTTGCGGTCACGATCGCAGGATTCTTGCCGCCCATTTCTACGATGCACGGTCGTGGGTATTGCACCGAGAAGTTTCGATACAGCTGGTGAAAGCCGATCGCAAAGGATCCCGTAAAGGTGGTGCCAGCGATATCGGGACACGACAGCATGCGACCGGCGAGTTCGCCCGGCGCGTACAGCAGGGACAATGCGCCTTCGGGTAATCCTGCCTCAAAAAATATCTCCGCAACCAGTGCCGCGGTCACCGGTGTGTCAGACGCCGGCTTTGCAACGACCGTGTTACCGGTCACGAGTGCCGCCGCGATCGGCGCGGCCAGCAGAGCCGACGGAAAGTTCCAAGGCGCGATCACGCCCCAGACACCGTATGGCCGCATCACGCTGGTGTTCGTGTCGGAGGACGCCATCGCACCCATGCGATGGGTAAATCCATCGTTGTCGAGCATCTGTTGCGCGTAGTAGTCGAACAGATCAGCGGTCTCCTCGATCTCGCCAAGGGCCTCCAGCCAATTCTTGCCCATCTCGTAGATCATCCACGTTGCAAGCTCGAATCGGCGCTGACGTGTGAGGTCGGCCGCACGTCGTAAAATGTCTGTTCGTTTTTCAATTGAGGTTTGCCGCCAAGACGGAAAAACTTTTTGCGCAAGTGAAATCGCATCAACGAAATCTTTTTCTTCGGCACGCGCAGTTGTCGCAACAACGATGCGCTGATCAATTGGACTTTTCGTGACGAACGATTGCGATGTTTCGCGTGGAACGCCACCTATCGAAGATAAGCAGCGGCGTCCAAGTTGCTTGGATACCAACGGAATCGCCTGTGCAAATCCTGAAACAACTGCAGGATCGTTGGGCGACGCGGTCACGTAGGTCACCTTGTCAATCCGCCCCATACGTCAATCGTAAGCCTGCCGGGCGCGCGCGGCAAGTTCGTGTTTTCGTCTTCGCAACGTGTTCGACTCAACAACGTTTCGTACGCGTCGTCACAGAACGAAACTTTTGAAAAAACGTAGAGTTTCTTAAAAAAAATATTGACGACGTTTCCAGAATTTTTCGTCGTTGACACAGGGGTCAGCCTTCCCTAGATTCTGCGGCCCTGTTCCGGCAGGCTCGTTTCAACAACGAACGGATTTGAGCAAGTATGACCAAGGCAGAATTGATCGAGAGGGTGGCGTCGCGAAAAGACCTTCCTCGTGGACTTACGAAGAAGGCAGTTGGACAGATTCTGGATTTGGCATTTCTCGAAATAGGTGACTACTTCATTCAGGCGAAGATTGGGCGATTGCCCGCACGCCTGTCGTATCCGCGCTTTGGAACCTTCGCCAAGCGCAAGAAGAGCCAACGAATCGTACGCAACCCAGCAACGGGCGAGCCGATCGTAATTCCTTCACAGTCGACCGTAACTTTTACACCGAGTCAGGATTTGAAGTCGCTGATGAACGAGCGGTCGCTCACGAACGATCCGCTCCCGGCCAAGCGCGCCCGTTAAGTATTTGTATGGACCCGGGCTGGGTGGTTCATCCACGGAGATGACACCCGTGGGCTGGCAGTTGCGCCGTCGTGTTCCTACAATCTGGGGCATGAATCGATTTTTGGTTCCGATGTTTCTGCTGCCCGTG
Source organism: Myxococcales bacterium (assembly GCA_043759805.1). Classification (GTDB taxonomy): domain Bacteria; phylum Myxococcota_A; class Polyangia; order Fen-1088; family Fen-1088; genus JAWXBF01. The sequence continues at coordinate 3,965 of JAYUPZ010000353.1, forward strand.
ATGGCGGGCGCTTCCAGTGCGCACGCTCGCCCGACGGAACTGATCTTGATTCACGTGGGAGAAGAAAACGTGGAATCCACGGCAGCCAACCTGGCGTCGTTCGGCAGGCTTTTGGACGTGCGGCAAAAGAACAAGGCCGGTACGACAACCACCCGTCTTTTTACCGACATGGCGGCAGCCGAAGACCACATTTACAAGAAACGACCCGCACTGGCGCTTTTGCCGCCCTATGAGTTTGCGCGTTTGGCGAAACCCGGCGTGATCGAGCCCGTCGGGATCGGGTTGAACGTGAAGGGATCCGAAACGTATTACTGGGCGGTGGCCCGCAGGGACGCTCGCCTTGACATCAACCTGCAACGCCGTCGTGGCTTGCGCCTGGCCTTGCAGAAAGGCTTTGATGTGCAGTGGGTGACCGTGCTGATGGATGGCCTCGTCAGCGCCGAAACGCATTTTGAAATCGTGACGGTGCCCGATACGAAGAGCGCACTCGCCGCCGTCACGGAAAAGCGGGCGGACATCACCTTCGTCGATGGCACGAAACACGAAGAGCTGATGCCGCGCTTTCGCAAGGACGCAAAGGATCTGGAGGACGTCTACCAGTCACCCGAACTGCCCCTGATGACCCTTGTGACCTTTAAAAATGCGCTCAAAAAAAAGGAGAAGGAAAACTTCATGGCCGCGATCGACTCCCTTTGTTCGGGTGAGGCGGTTGGCCTTTGTGCACGCCTCGGGTTCCTCGATATCCGGATGGGAATAATGCGAATCCATCCCCATCTGGCGTACAAATATCATCACTACAAGTAGGACGACCGCCATGCCCAACGCGCTCCTTGTCGTTCACGTACAGGTCCAGGTCAAGCCCGAAGAGGTGGAAGCCTTTATCGTCGCGACCCGGAAGAATGCGGCTGCCAGTCTTCTCGAACCTGGAATTGCCCGCTTCGACGTGATTCAGAACCGCGATGACGCCACCCGCTTTGTGTTGGTCGAAGTCTACAGAACTGCCGATGCTCCGGCGGCACACAAGGAAACAGCGCACTACGCTGTCTGGCGGGACACGGTGGCGGACATGATGGCCACTCCACGGCAGTCGGCGAAATACATCAACCATTTCCCCGACGATACGGGTTGGTAGTGGAGCGCACGCCGTTCGAGTTCGCCAGCGCCGGACGTATTGTATTCGGAGCAGGCGTCTTGTCGAAGGTCCCGGCGCTGGTTCGAGAACTGGCCGTGGAACGGTTATTCCTGGTCACGGGCCGATCACCCGAACGATCGCGCGGCCTGGGTCAAGCTCTCGAAGTTGCTGGTATCACGGTTGAGCGTTTTGCGGTTGACGGTGAGCCTACCGTCCCGATGGTTCGCCTGGCACTGGAACAGGCGCGAGCGTCGCGTTGTGATGGTGTGTTGGCTTTCGGTGGCGGGAGCGCGGTCGACGCGGGTAAAGCGATTGCGGCGTTGCTCGCCAATGGTGGCGATCCCATGGATTACATCGAGGTTGTGGGGCGCGGACAGGTATTAAAGGCGCGATCGGTTCCGACCATCGCCGTTCCGACCACGGCAGGGACGGGCAGCGAAGTGACAAAGAATGCGGTACTGGGCGTACCCGAAGCTGGCATCAAGGCCAGCTTGCGGAGCTTCGGCATGTTGCCAGCAGTGGCCGTTGTTGATCCCGAGCTGTTAGAGGGAGCGCCAGCCGAGGTCATTGCGGCCTGCGGTCTGGATGCGCTGTCGCAGCTCATCGAACCGTTTCTGTCGACTGCGGCAAACCCCGTGACGGATGCGTTGGCCCGCGAGGGCATTGCGGCATCGGTTCGGTCCCTTGAACGTGTTTTTGGGGGCGCCGGTACAGCCGAATTGCGCGCGGATCTCGCGCTGGCAAGCGTTCTCGGCGGTCTTTGTTTGGCCAACGCGGGCCTTGGGGCGGTTCATGGTTTCGCGGCTCCCATTGGGGGCATGTTTGATGCGCCTCATGGTGCCGTTTGCGCGGCCTTGTTGCCCGCCGTGATGGCGACCAACCATACGGCATTGCAAGCGAGGGCTCCGAACGATCCGCGCTTGCAACGCTTTCGAGAGGTCGCGGTGATGCTGACCGGCAGTGCAGAGGCCTCTGCCGCGGATGGTGTGGCGTGGGTGACGGCACTGTGTGCACGGCTTTCGCTACCCGGACTTGCACGATACGGCATCACGTCGGCCCATTTCCCTGAACTCGTTGCGCGTGGCAAAAACGCGAGCAGCATGAAAAAGAACCCGATCGTCCTGTCCGACGGGGAATTGCACGCGATCCTTGCCGGTTCCATGTAATACGATTTAATCGTAGTACCCATCGAGGTACCAGTTGCCGTTTTGTCGATCCTGGTGCATCCGGTAGATGGCGCCATCCGAGGCATGGACGTCCCAGTAGTCGCGGTGGTAAGCCTCGTCTTGCCACCACGCCCCGCTTGCCCGGAATGGGCCCGCTGCCACCAGAACCCGGGCCACGAGGCGCTCGGCACGCAGGGCCGTCGGTCCATCTTGTCCCATCAGGACTTCCAACGGCTGCGGAGGGCGGTAGCGTCGGATGCTTCCTGGCAAGGTTGCATCGTCGCTCGGCGGGAAGTGTGATACGGTTTCGGCGGCGTTCCTCCAGGGCATCACGGCGATTTGTTCTTCCCGGAGATCATCCGGCGCAGTCGGGGCGCCCACGTTCTCGATCCCAACCAGGGCTTGCAGCTTCGCGAGTGTGGCAGCCATGCGCTCTGGTGCAGGCCCCGGCGGTCGCAAAAAATCAAGCTGATTAGGGCGAACCCGTGCAGGCAGCATCAAGAGTTCGGCTCCGGTCACCCCGGCATCGGGTGGGCGCCGCGCCAGATCCAGGCGCAATAGTTCCAGCAAGGTGGAGCTCTGTCGGCAGGGCGCGCCCAGGGGAACTTCTCGGATGTCGTATCCCCGGGGATCAAGCGACAGGCGCAGCGTCAAGCTTGCGCAGGCAAGCCCACGGCAAGCCAGGCGAGCAAGCGCCCGATCGATGAGGGCGCGCAATACGAATGCCAGGGGTTCCAGGGTGTCGATGGCATAGTCGAGTTCGGTCGCCTCCAGAATGGCGTCAGCCGGCGGCTGAGGCGCAAAGGGTTCATCGCCATTGCCAGCAGCCAGACGATGGGCTGCCGTACCCGATGGGCCGAGTCGCAGTCCCACGTCCGCTTCAGGCAGGCGGGCCAGTTGTCCGAGGGTGCGGATGCCCCAGAGCGACAGCCGTTCGACAAAGGCCTCATCGAAACCCTGCGATAGCTGCAACAAGACATGAATCGAAAGCCCCGCAAGTTGAGCGGCGGCGGCGGTTTGTGCTACGGGTAAAGACGTCCGGGATCCTGCGCGGGTCGCGAGGCGAGCCAGCCCCTTGCTGCTGGCCAGGCCAACCCGCACCGCCAGGCCCAGTTGCAACGCCCGCCGGGAGATGGCCTCCATGACGGCCGATTCGGTTGGATAGAGCGCGCTCAGATCGCCCACCTCAAAAAATACCCGCTCGGGCTCACTGTCGATGCGGGGTGCAAAGGCCAATCCCAGATCTTGTAGTGCGGCCTGTGCTGCGCTTGTATCTGCCTCGGATTGCGCCAAAACCCGCAGCGTTTCTCCCTGCGCACTGCCAAGGCTGCGCGCCTGTGCCACGGTCAAGCCCGGCCGGATGCCCATGCGCCGTGCGGCAGTGGTCAGGTGCACGATGCGCGCCCGATCGGTCTTGCCCGAGGCCAAAACTGCCGGGGCGTTGCGGGCTTGCCACAGATCCGGATCTCGACGCAAGATGGCCTGTAGCCCCAGCTGGGGTGCATGG
>JAYUPZ010000354.1:0-3712 GCA_043759805.1 Myxococcales bacterium
GCCCGATATAGGATGTGCAGGCAAGGACTGCGCCCTCGAAGCAGCGCCAGCGCACCCGGTCGCGCGGCGAACTCGCAACCCATGTGCGGTCGCACTTGCGGGCTTCAAACCAGCCAAACCGATGGTTTTCGCGGGTATTTTCCCCACCGATTCGGCAAAGTACGTCGATCTGCGCGACGCGCTCGACAAGCTTCGGCTGAATGATTCGTCCGTATCACGAGAGCCCGAAACATCGGCGGCCCTTGGCTTCGGATTTCGTTGCGGATTCCTGGGGCTCTTGCACATGGAGATCGTTCAGGAACGCCTCGAGCGCGAGTTCAATCTCGAGCTCATCACGACCGCTCCAACCGTTCGTTTTCAGGTGGTCACGCGGGGGGTGGACAAGGTCGTCGAACTCGACAATCCGGCGGATTTGCCCTCTGAAGGCGATCTAGAGCGGATCGACGAACCGATGATCCTCGCAAGCCTGCACACGCCGCCAGAGTATATCGGCGCCATTATCACCCTGTGCGAGGAAAAACGCGGCCGTCAGGTCGACATGAGTTATCTCGGGACAACGCGGGTGATTTTAAAATACGAATTGCCGCTGACTGAAGTCGTGTACGGTTTTTACGATCGCTTGAAGACGATCTCCCGCGGTTATGCCTCGATGGATTACGAGACCGCCGGATACCGACCCGCCAACCTCTGCCGTCTCGACTTGATGGTCAACGGTGACAAGGTCGACTCGCTTTCGATCATTGTTCACCGCGACACATCCTATGTAAAGGGGCGGGATCTTTGCGATAAGATGAAGGAATTGATTCCGCGCCAGCAGTTCGAGGTTGCCATTCAGGCTTCGATCGGGTCGCGGATCATCGCCCGCACTACCGTGAAGGCGCTGCGCAAGAACGTCACGGCAAAGTGCTACGGCGGCGATATTTCGCGCAAACGAAAGTTGCTTGAACGGCAAAAAGAGGGAAAAAAACGAATGAAGCAGGTCGGCAATGTGGAAATTCCCCAGGAAGCGTTTCTTGCAATCTTGAAGGTGGACTAACGTGGCAAGCTTTTGGCAGGCATATCGTGAACGGCAGGCATGGAAACGCACTCAAACCGAGTCACGTTTGCTCGTCAAGGAGTGCCGTCGCATCGGAAAAAAGAAGGCGTATCGAATTCCGGAAGCCGTCGCCAAGGTTCTCGAGGATGCCTGCCACGCGGTCGAGCGGGCGCTTGATACGAATGATCAGGATGCCACCCGCGAAGCACTCAATCATCTCGACGAACAGATGGACAAGAATCTCGCGTTTGCACGCAAATCAGCGTTGCGGGAATATTCGGAGTCCATCGGCGCCGCTGTCGCGATTGCCATTCTCTTGCGAGCGTTCGTCGTCGAGGCATTTCAGATCCCCTCGGGTTCCATGATTCCGACCCTTGAGGTCGGCGATCATATTTTCGTCTCCAAGTTTTCGTACGGCATCAACATCCCGTTCTCCGATCGCAAACTCGTGGACTTTGGTATCCCCAGGCGCGGCGACGTGGTGGTCTTCAAATATCCACTGGATCCTACGGTGGACTACATCAAGCGGGTCGTCGGGCTGCCGGGAGATCGACTCGAAATCAAGGCAAACCAGATCTACGTCAACGGCGAACCGGTCACGCGCGAACACCGGGGCGAATGCGAGTTCTCCGAAGGGATGGGTGCGCGACCGTGTGACGAATGGATTGAATACATGAGCGGCAACGCCCATCGCACGATCTTCAATGCCTATGGACTCGGGACCCTGATGGAAGAAAAACGGGTTCCAGACGGACACATATTTGTGATGGGCGACAACCGTGACAACTCGAATGATTCTCGGGTATGGGGTTTCGTGCCGGTCGATCTCATCAAGGGACGGGCGCTTGTGGTTTGGTATTCACGCAACCCGAACGCCGGATCACTGACAAGTCCAGGCGGCGCCGTATCGTGGTTTAAGGCGATCCGGTGGGATCGCTTCTTCACGTCGGTCGACTAGCGGCTCGCGAATATCGCAAGCAGTGCCACGACCGCGGCAAGCCCGCCGATCACAATCGCAAGCCGACCAAACTCACGATACGACGTGGATTTGTCGGCTTCGGCGAGTGCACGCTTGATATGGGCGCGCAGCTCATTCACGTCGGCATGACGGTCCTCGCGCGCCTTGGCAACCATTTTCAAAACAACGCCGTCCACATAGGCGGGAATCTCGATCTCTTTTTTGATCGACGACGGGGCAGGGGGAGGTTTGTGCAGATGGTATTCGATGACCTCGGTGGAGCTGCCTGCGTCCTTGAAGGGCAAATCCCCGGTCAACATCTCGTAGGCCATCATGCCAAGCGCGTAAATATCTGAGCGCCCGTCGAGATCTTTGCCGCGCAACTGCTCGGGCGACATGAACTCCAGCGTGCCAACTGTTTGACCAATCGCGGTGAGGGCAGGACCCCGTGAACCATCGCCCTTGACGATCTTCGCAATGCCGAAGTCGAGCACCTTGACGAAGTCCTCCTCGCCACGTTCCTCGACGATGATGTTTTCGGGCTTCATATCCCGGTGAATGATGCCCAGTTGGTGGGCCTCGCCGAGTGCCTCGGCCACCTGATCCAGGATTCGCAACACACGATGGGGCTCGATGATCCCGATCTTTTTCTGCAACTGCTGCAGGCTGCTACCCGGGAGCAGCTCCATCGCCAGGTAAAGAACACCATCTTCGGTCTCGTCGAAGTCGTAGGTGATGACCGTGTGCGGATTGCGCAGTTTCGAGCATGCCTCGGCCTCGCGTTTGAAACGGGCGACGACAGTTGGGTCGGAAACGTTGTGGGGGTGCAGAATCTTTAGTGCGACTTCTCGACCGGTCGCCAGTTGCTTGCCGCGAAACACGGCCCCAAATCCACCTTCCCCGATCTTTTTTTCGAGGAGATAGCGCCCATTCAAGGTCGATCCAATAAGCCTGTCGACCGAACGCGCCTGAGCGTAACCTTTGCCATCGGCCTTGGGACCCGCAGCAGCCACGGCCTTGGCCAGCATGGCGGCCGCCGAAAATGCCTCGGGTTCATGCCGCGCGACAATGGGCTTGCTCTTCGACTCTGGAATGTGCGCGAAGGGATTGACGTCGCCATCGGGATCCGCGCTGTGCTCGGCAGTACCGACGCGCGCCTCCTTGCGCGAAGCCTCCAGGCGATCACCACAACTGCCGCAAAAACGGGCATCGGGCTCGTTCTCGGTGCCACATTTTACGCACTGAACGAGGCTTTCTTTCGCTGCGCTCACGGAGCCTCCCGGGCTTGATCCTCCGGAGTCGATGTCTTCTGGGACTTCTCAAGCGACTCCCGTTCTTTTTCAAGACCACGGCTGCGTTCAAATCGCAAATACAACCCGGCAGCAAGCGCTGCCACCAGGGTAAGGATGATGAAGGTGACGACGCTGCCCGAACGCGCCGCAGGCGGGCGGCGCGCACTGCCCGGACGAAGCGTGTTGAGTCCGTCTTCGCTCGTTGGAACCGAAGCGGCGGCATCAGGTGCAACCAATCGAACCTCGACGGTTTCCTTTTCGTTCAGCGGAGCACGGGGGCGCGAGGCATCTGCGGCATCTTGACCCGGATCGTAGGCGTGAAACACCACCGGCGCGCTATCGGGTGCTGGCAGTTGATCGCCGTCAACCCGGGCAAGCACCACGGTCACGTTGTCCGGGCCTTCGTTTTCCAGCGCCCGGGCAATC
>JAYUPZ010000355.1:0-3710 GCA_043759805.1 Myxococcales bacterium
AATTGCCCCATTCGTTTTCACAATTGTAACGGGACCTATGCTTCTCGTTTACATGGACAGTGAACAATTTCTGGCACGACTTGTGCTTAACGAAAGGTCCAAAGGGCAGAGGGCTATGATCAGAAAATTCACAGTGCTGGATCAACCGGCAACAGACTACAGCGCGATTTATGAACACCTCGACTGTTTGAGGGGTCGGGCGCTTGCGCTCGCACGCAATACTGCTGACGCGAGCGATCTGGTTCAGGACACGCTGTTGCGGGCCATCCGAAACCCCGCGCCCATTGCTGCCGGTCCCGCTCTACGAAACTGGCTGATGAGGGTCATGTTCAACCTGTTCATCGACCATTGCCGTCGGCGTTCGCGTCAGATCGCAATCGCGTTGATCGATGTGGTCGAGATTGCCGCCCCGCCCGAATACACCCCCTGCGACTGGGAACAGATTTCCAACGAAGACGTGAACAGTGCCATGTCACGCCTCGAGCAGCCCTTCTCCGATGTATTGCGTTTGCGCCATCAAGAAGGCCGATCGTATCGCGAGATAAGCGAGATGCTTTCGATCCCGGAGGCGACTGTCGGAACGCGGCTATTGCGGGCACGCCGGAAGGTACGTCGGATCCTGCAGCCGAGCAGCAATCAGCAGTCGGCAGAAATGTTGAGCTGAACCCAAGCAGCGAAAGTCGAGGTCGATGGCGCAGCAACGACCATGGGTAAGGATACCCCGGTCGTTGCGTGCGGGATCCGGCCGATCACGCCTGTGTCAGTCTACGCTGGCTTGAACGTGCGCTTCTTCTCGTCGAACACAATCGTTTTGCCCGTGCGTTGGGCGATTTCCGCCATGCTCACGAGAACCTGACCGCGGATGCCGAGCTCGATGTTACAGTTCGGTTCCGTGTTGGTTCGGATGGCGGTCAGGAAGTTCTCGCGATGCACCGAGTGGCGAGGCTGTGGCTCCTCAAGCGTGAACTTGCCGGGATCAATTTCTTCGGCGTAGGGACGCTCGGGCGCAAGTTCCGGATCCTTACCTGCAAGGTAAATGCTGCCCTTGTTGCCACGAATCATCTCGCGCAGCCCTTGCTCGTTGACGGTCGAACCGACGAAGAGAAAGGTCCATCCACTCGGGAATTCGGCCATGACTGACACCGAGTCCGCAACTTCGCGATCGGTCGAGATCTTGCGCGTTCCAATGGCACTGACGCGCGACGGATACTCATTGGTTCCGGCCGCGAGTAACGATGGGTAGATCATGTGCGGCATCAGATCGCCGAGAATGCCACCCGAGTAGTCGAAGTACTTGCGGTAGCGGAAGAAGCGCTCCTTCGAGTCTTCGTTCCAGGGACGTTTTGGCGCCGAACCCAACCACATCTCCCAGTCGAGGTTGTCGGGACCTGCTTCCGGATCGATGCTGTAGTTCCATTCGCCGGTGGCCGAGTTTCGGCAGTAGGACGTTTGCACTGAAACCAGTTGGCCCACCTTGCCCTCTTTGATGAGCTCGGCTGATTTGTGGTACTTTTTCTCGGAAGTGCCCTGCGCACCGACCTGTACGATCTTGCCGGTCTTCTTCTTGGCGTCGTAGATCTGAAAGGCCTCGTCGATGTAGCGCGACATCGGCTTTTCCACGTAGACGTGCTTGCCGGCTTCCATGGCGTGAACCGCGATCTGACTGTGCCAGTGCTCGGGCGTTGCGAGGAGGACCGCATCGATGTCCTTGTTTTCCAGGATCTTTCGGTAGTCCTTGTCGGCTTGCACTGCCGCGCAACCCTTGCTGCCCTCGACGACCATGTTGCGTGCGCGATCCACGCGGCGTGAATAGGGATCACAAAGTCCGGCCGTTTGCGTGTTCCAAGCCTTTTCGTTTTTCAGAAAGTCCTGCACGTGCGACGTTCCCATGCCGCCAAGGCCAACGTAGGCCATCAAGATGCGATCGTTGGCGCCGAGCACACGGCCCTTGGCCATCGTGCGTGCCTTCGGGAACTTGCCGCCCGTAAAGTTCTTGGTATTGGCATTGGGCGCCGGTAGCTTCATGGCGAAGGCATCGTTGCTTTTGCCAAAACCGGCGGCAATGAGACTTCCCGCGCCAGCGATCTTGAAGAAACGGCGGCGTGCTGCGTTTGTTGGCACCATGTTGGGGGAGGCGGGTGGTGGTGTGCTGTTCTTGTTGGCCATGGTTCTGTCTCTTGTGTGCAGGTGGGTGTGATGTCGCTTGCGATTACGCCAGCGAGAACCACTCTTTTTTGAAATCAATCTTCTTGTTGGCGAAGGCTGCCTCGTTTGCCTTGAGCGCCACAACCGTGGCGTCGAATCCTTCTTGTGCGCCAAAGGTCGGCTTTTCGCGTCCGCGCACAACTTCGAGAAAGGTCTCGATGCTGTAATGCAGGGGTCCGAGGGCGTATTCGCCGCGGCTTTCCGCCGGATCCTTGCCCTCATCGAGCAGCTTGGTCGCGTTGGCCACGAGTGCGATGCCCGAGTCGTCTCCGACCGGTTCCTTGGTGGCATAGACTTCCCAGCCAAGTGCCGGTGCGTCGGTTTCCTTGATCATCCAGGCGCGGTTGGCACGCATCAACACCGATGCGTTCATGCCCTGAATGCTGTCGTTGGTTCCACCCATCGAGCTGACAAGCGTAGCACGATAGGTGTAGGTGAGGCCGCCGGGATACTCAAGCTCACAGCGAACCGTGTCGTGGTTTTCGCGTCCATCGTTCCAGCCCAAGATGTTCCCGGACGCGGTCACGGATTTCGGCAAGGAACGCATGAACCAGCTCATCCAGTCGAGTTGGTGAATGCCGACCTCGGCGAACAAGCCGCCCGAGGTCGCCTTTGAAAGGCGCCAGTTGCGCTCTTTTTCCCGCTCGGGTGTGCTTGCGGCGCGACGCCAGCTGTTCTTGCTGGAAAAACGCCCGTCGGCTTGCGCAAGCTTCGCGAGCACGCCGGCCTTCACGAATCCGAACACCGACTTGTCGAGGGTGTTGGCCCGGCGTTGCAAGCCGGGTTGGAAAATAAGTTTGGGATTGGCAAGCGCGGCCCTGGCTATCACCTTTGCTTCATCGATGGTGTGCGCAAGCGGCGCTTCGCAATACAGATGCTTGCCTGCCTGCAGCGCGGCCAGGGCCATCTCGCGATGCAGGTGCGAGGGCGTCGCGAGGAAGACGGCTTTCACGTCCTTGTTCGTGAGCAGGGCCTTGTAGTCGGTTGTGACCTGCGCTTTGGGTGCGAAACCAAGGGCTCGCTTGTGGACGCCCTCGAAGTTGTCGCATACCACCTTCACGTCGGCGCCCGGCAGACGCGACAGCGTGTTGAGAATGTCGCGGCCGTGATCGCCGCACCCAATCAAGCCGATGCCAACCGAGGGAGGCGCTTCTTTTTTTTTCGCCTTTTCGTCGGCCGCGCGGGCCGGTCGGATCTCGGTTGAGGCCATTCCAGCGAACAGACCCATCGCGAGGCTGCCCCCGTGTAGGAAGTCACGACGGGACTTCACGGTCTGGGGTGCAATGGGGAGGATTGAATTGGTCTTTTTGATGTCCATGGATTGGTGCGAGATGGCGGCCCGGCTTCGGGGCCGGCGACGTTAAACCTTGCAACCCGGTAGACGCAAATGGATTGGCGGAATGTTCACGCCGACCATGCGCAAAAGCACAGGAAAGCCAAGCATTCGAATTTTCATCAGCGCACCGCGTTGTGATGAATAAACACCCTTCGGTCTCTGTCCATCA
>JAYUPZ010000356.1:0-3706 GCA_043759805.1 Myxococcales bacterium
TGGTAGCTCTGCTGGGAATACCGGCCTGTTCACTCGTGACGGTGCAACAGGAGCCTTTCCCTGCGCTCGAAGTCAGCGCCAAACGACCGGCCCCGCCGCCTGCGCGCGTGGTGCTGACCGCCTCGAGCATCCAGATAACCGAGAAGATCCAGTTCGCACTCAACGATGCGGCAATTCTTCCGGCCTCAAACGGCTTGCTCGCCGAGATCATCACCGCTCTGAAGGACAACCCGCAGATCGAGATCGTACAGATCGAGGGTCACACCGACACCACCGGGGTGCCCGCCAAGAATCGAACGCTATCGCTCAGGCGTGCAGAGAGTGTACTGGCCGCGCTCGTCGCCGGCGGCGTCGAGAAAAAACGCCTGGTGCCCAAAGGTTTTGGACCCGATAAACCCATTGCGGACAACGCGACCGACGTGGGCAAGGAAGCCAACCGCAGGGTTGAGTTCAACATCGTCAAACAAGGCCCGAAGAAAACCCTGGTGCAGGATTAAGGTTCGCCATGCGCAATACGAATAAACTGCTTACTATGTTGTTCCTGCCGATGCTTGGCTGTGCGGGTTCGGGTCTTGGCCAGGCGGTGCGCCAGGATGTGACGACGCAGATGACGGCGGCTGAGCCGAATCTCAATACCTGTTTTCAAGCCGCACTCGCGCGCAATCGCAAGGTTCAGGGAAGCATTACCCTCGGCATTGTCGCCGAAAGTGGTACGGGAAAGTTCACACAGGTTGCCGTCGAAAAAAGTGACGTGGGCGATCCCGAGCTTGAAAAATGTGTCGTCGAGCAGGTCTCAACGTTGAAGTTGGCCACGCCGACCAAGACGCAATTGAAGGTGGAGTACCCGGTTCGATTCACCGCAGTGGATTAGAGCGTGACCACGCCGCGCGTTGATTCCTACACCGCCGTTCACAAGGCGCTTCGCTTTGCGATGTATCGGACGGGTGCCCTTCTTGAGCAAACAAACTTTGCCAATACAGAAGAGCGGGCCGCTGCACGCCTCTCCGTCACGACAACCCTAGGTTTTTTCGACGAACATCTGGACCATGAGGACGGGGCAATCATGCCGATTTTCGCGGCGCATGCTCCCGAACTTCTCGCCCGCCTTGAACCGCAGCACAGGGAACACGAGGCCGTTTCAGCGAAGCTGCGCATCTTGCTGGACGACCTCGAAAATTCAGAGTCGAATGGAAGGGTACCCCTCGGCGTAGAAGTCTGTAGGACGTTTAATCAGATGGTTGCCGAACAAAGCGCCCACATGAATTGTGAAGAGACAGAGGGCAATGCGGTGCTTTGGGCCGCGTTCGACGACGCGGGGTTGGTGCAGCTGCGCACGCAGGTGCAGGCCAAGATTCCGCCTGCACGCTTTGTCGAGTGGTTGCGCTTGATGCTCCCTCGGATGAATCATCAAGAGCTGCTCGGCATGCTCATGGGCATTCGAGCCAGCGCGCCTCCCGAGGTTTATGCCAGAGTCAAAGGCCTCGCCGAGGAACTGCTGGGGACCCGATTCGCGCCCATCGCGGCGGAGCTAGACGCCGCCTAGCCCTGTTTCCGCAGGGTATAAAACCACGCAGGCGCGATGAGTAACATCACGATGAGGTTGATGGCAAAGCCGAGGATTGCCACCTGACCGAGCGATCTGAGGCCCGGGTGATCCGCAAGCAGCATGGCGCCAAATCCGATGGCACTCGTCAAAAGTCCGCCGCAAATTGAGCGCCCCGTCTCGGAATAGATTTCGGCGAAGCTTTCTTCGGTGCTTGAAAAGCGGTCAACAAGGTGGACACCGGCGTCAATCGTGACACCAAGAAGGACCGTGATGACGATGATGTTTAGGTAGTTAAAGCGAAGGTCTGCGAGCACCATGATACCGCACAGGGCGGTTATCGATATGGCGCTGGGTACAAAACAGAGCAGCGCCTTCTTGAGATTACCGAGCACGAACAACATCGCTACCAGTACGGCAATTAGAGTTGCCACAAGGACCTTAGGTGACTCCGTGACAACGAGGTTGATGATATCGGCGAGGATCATTGCCTCACCCGCGGCCGAGATCGTTTGCGTTCCCTCAAGCGCGACCTGCCGAATTTCGCTCGCGAAGGCCCGCACCTTGGTCCCATCGGCGAGGCTGACCGCCGGGAATGCCAGCACGAATCCATTTCCGTTTTGCGACGCACCGAGGAACTGACGGCGGACCGTTGTAGGCAAATCGTCTCGTGTGAAGGGTTGTGCTTCGGTTAGCGAGCGCAAGCGATCGAAATCGACCGCATCATTCGGTTCAAGTTCGGACCGGTCTACCCCCGCAAGGGTCGCGGCGATGGCAAGCATGCGCTGCTTTTTCTTCGCCTGGTTTGCCGGAACCAGATCGGCCAGCGTGGCGACAAAATCAACCGTACTCTGTTTTCCAAGCGCTGCCTTGCGGCGTCGGAGCTCGTCTGCAACCAGACGCTCCTCTGTCTCGTTGTTCGCCAGGATCACGGCAGGCGTCTGTGATCGCCCGAGCAACTGATTGACTTTTTTGTCAAAAACAAACGAAGGCAGCGAGGCATCTTCGAGGGCCGCGAAGTCGTAGTCAAAACGTGTGCCAAGTCCCAATAACCCGGCTACCAGAAGCACAATCCCACCGGCGACGGCCGTTCTGCGACGAAAGGTCGAGTGGAGGAAACGTTGCACAAGCCAGGCGTCGGTCGATGCGGCCGTATGTTTTAAAAGGGGTCGCCAACCCCAGCGAGCCGCGAAGCCGATTAGCGCCGGCAAGATGAAAAGGTATCCCATCACGACCACGATCATACCGGTCGCAGCGATGGCACCGAATTCCTTGAAGACGCGAAACTCAGAGATGCAAAGCGCGAGGAACGTGAGCGCCGCCACCACGGCCGACGCCAGCGCGGACAACCCTGTGTGCGCAAAGGCAAGGACGGTGGCCTCCTCGGAATCATGAACTTGCCCGCGCAAAGTCTGATAGCGACCGACAAGGTGAATGCCGTGTTCAACCCCAAGTCCACCGAGCACCGCCGCCAAAAATCCGGTCAGTAAATTGAGCGAATCGTATTGCAAACTGACAATGCCATAAGTCCACGCGAGCGATACGGCGACAGGACCAATGACAAACAGAGTGGCCAAAACACTGCGAAAATGGAACCAAAGGTAAGCGAAAAGCACGATGAGTGCGGCCGACGACGCCCATCCGAGATCAACGCGAATTTGTTTCTGTTGGTCGATCTTCTTTTTGTATGTGCCGGTCAACTGCAGCTTGAATTGATTTCCATAGCGACAGGTCTCGATACCCAACCCATTGCAGCCGGCTAACAACGGGTTGGCCGTGAGCGCCGTTTCGACGCGCGCGACGAGGGCCGCGGATGACTTCAAATCGATGGACGACTCGGATGGCTTGGCCATCAGGATGATGAGTTTTGCTTCCGCGTCGATATAGTACGGTTCACCCGACAGGGCAAAGCGTGGAAGCCCCGATTCCTTGTTGTCGAAATAGCTTTGCAGATCCACGGAATCCGGCGGTTCCTCGTCGAGGGAAACGTACAGCGGATTGGCCTTCATCTGCGCCTTGTTGATGCGCGATTTCAACCGTTCATGCAGATCCGTCAGGGCCGTTTCATCAAGAAAATAAAGCGCACGATCCTCAAAAAACGCTTTGGGTCGAACCGACTCGACGTATTGAATGCCTGACAATGCCTCGATCGAAGGACCAATC
>JAYUPZ010000357.1:0-3705 GCA_043759805.1 Myxococcales bacterium
GTTGATCGGAGCACGGTGGCACTTGCGTTACCCGCTATTTCAAGCACGCAGTGAAATTCGGGTGCCGTGGTGAACGACTGATGGGTCGACAGAACACCATGTTGCAACAGCCAAAGCTGACCATCCCGGCCGACCGAGGGAAGACCAATTGCACCCAACAGAGGGGCGCGGAGCCGTCGCGACACGAGCAGGTTTTCGAGATTGTCGGTGTAAATTTTCCCGTTGATCGTGACGCTTCGATCCGTCAGCGCGGCGAAGCGCAGGGCAAAGCGGGTGAAGCGTTGGGCTCGATTGTCGAGTTCCGGACTCAAAACTTTCAATACGAAGCCGCCTGCTGTGTTCGCGGGCATCTCGAAACGTACGTTGCGCAGGGACGCAAGCGAAATGAGAGCCCGAAATTCTCGATGTTCCAGCTCCACCAAGGCCGCGTGGCGCTGATCGCCTTCAGCATTCGGATCGCTTAACAGTCGCAGAGCAGCCAGAATTTCAGCATCAAGTGGCGGCCCGTCGTCGCTCAGATCGAAACCACGGCG
Organism: Myxococcales bacterium; assembly: GCA_043759805.1. Lineage (GTDB taxonomy): Bacteria > Myxococcota_A > Polyangia > Fen-1088 > Fen-1088 > JAWXBF01. The sequence continues at coordinate 534 of JAYUPZ010000357.1, forward strand.
TTTGAAACGAATCGACACGGCTCGAACGCCGGTGCCGAAGCGCATCCGCACAAGCTCGGAAGGCAGCTGCCATGGACCCTGCAACGTGTGTCTCCCCAGTTTCCGTTGTTCGGCGCTCACATCGATGCGAAGCAATTGCGAAAGCGCCATGGGGACCTGCTCATTGTCCTGCTTCACGGTCGGTCCTCGATTTGACCCGGTTCTCCGGAGAGGACGGCATCGTGAGCGCCGGTCGCGAGCAAAGTCGATGCGACGGCCTTCGGCAATCCGACCGCAGCTAAAATGCGATCGATCAGCGTAAACGCAGTCGCATTGGGTGACTGATGGAACTGCGATTGCAAATGCGGCACCCAGCCCGAACGCGCGTCAAGTGCAATCAGCATTCCGTGATGCGATTGGAGTGGTGGCAGCTTTGCGATGCCATTCATGTAGGTGATCCCCGACGCGGACACACTGTCGGCGATACCGATACGGACAGTCACACCGTGGGCAGCAAACAATTCTTCGACCCGGGACAAAAGAGGATGTGAGACGAATTCAGCAAGGGCACGTTGCCAACCGTCTAGATCGACGGCACCCAAATGCCTGGCAACGCGCGCGCCAATCGCGTCATTCGCATCAATGACACGGTGACGGGCATGCCCTTTTTGATCGATGAACGTGGTTTCTTCGGTTGCGCAAAACAGTCGACTCTGGTTCGCGAGCTGCCTCGCCTCGTCGATTGAAAGGTCCAATCCGGCCAGAGTGGGCACAAGATGGTGGTGAAACAATCCCGCGAACCGGCGAAAAAGGTGCGGTTCGGCAAGAGCCGCGGCGACGAGCGCGGGTAGGTTGCTTTCGGGATCGAGCGCAAACTGAGGCACCTGTCGCGGTCGCAATCGCCAGGCCATCGCCATGCCCGTCAGCACCACGATTCCGAACGCCAGCGGAACGAGAGGCAGTCGACGTGCCTTCTCGACCGTGGTTGTTGCGGGGAGGGAGCCGATGGACTCGGTTTCAACCGGCGGTGCGGTTTCGGTTTCTGTGTCGGCTGCCGCGACCGTCGCCTCGGAACGCAGACTTGCATCCGCAACACGCCACTGTCCATCGGGGAACAGGGCTTCAGCCCAGGCGTGTGCAAGAGGGGCCGCTTGCCCATTGATGCCGACGTACCCCGCCGACAGCCGTGAGCGCAACCCGGTCTGTTGCAACAACACGGCAAGCACCGCGTTTTGTACGTCGCAGTCACCGGCGCCTATCGAAAATGTTCTCTCGAGAAAACCCGCACCTTTGATCTGCGCGTCAAGGTGCCGGGCAGCGATTGCACTCGAACGATCGTAGCGAATGTGATCCCGCACGACACCGACGAGCAATGCCAGACGATCTGGGGGCGATAGATGTTTTGAACGCGCAACGATTCGCAGCACGTCCGGTGGAATACCGTTGACGCTCGGCGGGTGGTTGTGAAGTAGGGGTGTTTGTACCAGTGTCGATCGATAGGTCAGCATTCCGCGCGTCGGTCTTTTGAGCAGCAGTGCCGGGAGTCCTTCTGCCGTTTGAAATACAGCGTGCATCTTGCCGTCAATTTCAACCGGGCCGACAAGGGTATGGTTGATTGGGAGCGGTACACGCAGTGGACCCGGCTCGGCTGCGAGTTGCAGGGAAATGAGGACGCAATCGTGGTCGCACTGCGTCTGCACCGGGAAACCTGACGGCAAGGTTGCGGGTTCTGGCTTGATGGGTTGGCCATCGGATGCAAATTGATCAAATCGCAAGGCTGCAAAGTGGCGGAGCTTTTCCCGAGGTTGGTATTGCAGTGCCACGGCAAGCCGTTCGTCTTCTGCTGACCCCAGGAGATCAACGCGGGGTCCGTGATATCGACGGGCTAGATCCCGGTACGCAAATGCGTTGCCCGTGGCGGTGACAGCGGAGGCGCGTTCTGTTGGGGTAGTGTTACGGTACGCTGGCGGGTCATCGCCTGCGGTTAGCCTTTGCGCCAACATGAATGCTGCCACCACCACCACGGCAAGAGTCATCACTGGTGCGGCTTTTCGCAATCCAGTGCCCGCGACCGTTCGGAACTTTTCCCAACGCGGTTCCGGGTGCAACAACGAAAGTTGGCGTTCGATTAGTCGCGCAAGTTGACGTTCTGCGGATTTGACAAGGCGAACGAGGCGCTTCTGATCCCGCGCTTCGGAGCGATCGAGAAGCAGTTCGATATCCTCCGAGTCGAGGATCGCCTGTGGGGCCAATCCGCCCGGCATTTCGGGGAACACGACGCGGTTGTGGTCCGTATGATGTGAAGACGAAAGCAGATCATCAAGCGAGGCCGCCGCTCGAACTCTGAGCCCGCGAGAAAACAACTCGATCCTGGGCGCCGCACCAAGGCCGACCACCCCCCTGAAGCCTTTGCCTTCAAAGGTCACCGAAGGGACCGGCAATGCGAAACGCTCGTTGACCGCGCATCCGTTGACGAGAATGTTGAGCGGCTTTCGGTCAAGCGTTCGGAGGAAACGTCCGTTCTGTTTCAGCGCATCTGTGGCCCGTCGCTGTAGCTGCCCATCTGGCGTTCCGTCGCGCTCAAGCAGGATCTCGGTACCAACTTGCTCGAGGGGTGAGGTGGGGAGAGCCACGTTGCGATCAAGGTCGAGGCATATTCCGAAGCCTCCATCCAACTGGGTGCGACTTCGAATAGTGATACGATTTGGCGAAAATCGAAGCACGGACCAAAATCCAACACCGAAACGACCTGCTTGACTGGGCTGTCCGTCCTTGCTTGAAGTGTAAAGAGAAAACAAATATCGACGCGCATGTTCCAGGGTCATGCCACTGCCATCGTCACGGCAGCGAAGGAGGCTGTTCCCTTCCCGCTCTTCCGTTTCAATTTCGACGTTCGTCGCACCGGCATCCCGCGCGTTTTGCAATAACTCACGCGCAAAGACCCAGTCGTCGGGACCGTAGCGGTTCGCTTCTTGGCGCGCCCGCTCGAAAAATGCCCGAGAGGCTTTGTCCGTCACAGCTTCATCCCTTGGCCTGCTAGATTACCCGCCGATGGGCCCCTCTTGCCTGAAGAATCGATTTTCCCTCGGGGCGCTTCCCCGGATTGTGTGATTGCGTGACCCGACAGCGCCTCAAAGAAGAACATCGGGTGGTGATTGACCGACTTGCGTACGGCGGCGAAGGGGTGGGTCGC
>JAYUPZ010000358.1:0-3700 GCA_043759805.1 Myxococcales bacterium
GACGACGGTGAGTTGTTTGAATCGCGAATGGCTGCGTTTCTCGAGTGGTTCTTGCTGGAACGTTCCGGCGATCAAACCGGCGTGACGCCCGTGATGCACGCGCTGACCGTCAAAACGTATGACGCCGGCGATCGCCGCGGTCTCGCGACCCTGGCCCTCAGTCGGCGCAGCCTCTTTGACGTGGGCGAAGTCACCCCCGAGCAAGTTGAACTTGAAGATCTGCTTTCGGGCGCGCGGCATCTGGTTTACGAGCGGCGTGGAACCGCCGGCTTTGAGACGGGTCAGATCGCCGAGGCTCGACTTTTCTTCGATGGGCAGAGCATGGTTTTCGGTAAGACCTTCCTCGTCCATCCCGCCGAGGCCCGTGAAGTGGTCCTTGGGCGCATTGACCACGGCATTGCTGCGGGAGAATCACCGGCTGACCTGATGTTTGCTCTGTCCCGGCTGCACCTGCGCTGGACACGCAGCCGCCATTTGACGGCGGACCGAGCCTACGCCGAAGAGTAACCGCTGCTGCTACACTTCTTCTCTGGAGAGCCGGCTGTGACACGATTGTTGGGAAAAAACATCGTTCTCTGCGTGACAGGTGGCATCGCTGCCTACAAGGCAGCCGAGTTGTGTCGTCTTCTCGTGAAAGAAGGGGCTGACGTGCACGTTGTGATGACCGAGGCCGCGCAGGCCTTCATAGGCCCACTCACGATGCAAACGCTGTCTGGCCACCGGGTGGGCGTTCGTCTTGTCGATGCCTCGGATGAGGCCGACGTGGGCCACATTCGCCTCGCGGATCGAGCCGATCTCATCGTGGTAGCACCGGCCACCGCCGACAGCCTTGCGCGTATTGCCAGCGGTCGAGCAGACGATTTGCTGGGTGCGGTCATCCTTGCGTCTCACGCCGATGTCATTCTGGCGCCCGCGATGAACGTAAACATGTGGGAAAACCCCATCACGCAGGAACACTTACAGCGTTTGCTCGCGAATCCGCGTTTCACGACGGTAGGTCCCGATGCCGGGCCGCTCGCCTGTGGCTGGATCGGCGCCGGTCGCCTGGTCGAACCTGATGTCGTCGTTGAGGCCATCGTCGCTCGCCTGGCCATGCGAGGTCCGCTGTCGGGCAAACGTGTGCTCGTCAGCGCAGGGCCAACGCACGAGCCCGTTGATGCCGTTCGGTTCCTCGGCAATCGCTCGTCCGGGAAGATGGGTTTTGCGCTTGCAAGTGCTGCCGTCGCGATGGGGGCCGAGGTTGTCCTGGTTGCAGGTCCGGTCGATCTGTCGACGCCGCCCGGTGTATCGACGCGCATCGATGTGCAAACTGCATTGCAAATGCAGGCCGCGATTGAATCCTGTGTTGATGCCGGCATCGACGTGGTCGTGATGGCCGCGGCCGTCGCTGATTTCCGCCCTGCCGTTGTGTCAAACGCCAAACTTTCCCGGCGTGACGGGGAAACACCGTCGCTGGCCCTGGTTCCAAACCCCGACATCCTGGCCGGTTTGGCCATGCGACCGGCCGAGCGTCGTCCCAGGTTGATTGGTTTTGCCGCCGAGATCCTCGTAGGAGACGCGCTCGTTGCGCGCGCCCTACAAAAGCTGCGCGAAAAAGGCTGCGACGCGATCGTGGCCAATTCGGTCGGGCAGGGTGACACCGGTTTTGGCAGCGACGACAACCAGGGCTTCCTTGTTGTGAAATCCGGCGCGCCGCTTCTTTTACCGCGCGAGTCCAAGGCCGACATGGCCCGTCGGATCTGGCGCCACGCTGCGCCTCTTTTGTTCGGATGATTTACAGGCGCAGGCCTCTGCGATAGCGTGTCCCAGCGGTGACGACTGTCGCGCGCGGAAGGAATGTTGTGACTCAAGAGCGTGAGCAGTATCTCGCCGCCTATGCGGATCAGGCGGCGCGCCGGATGGTTGTGGCAGGGGGCGTCCTTGCCACCCGTCAGGTCACAAGCGGTCCCCTCCGTGGCAATATCGCGCCCTACGCAGGTTGTGGCGATCCCGATTTTCACGGCACGCTTGCCAGCATCTGGTTGTGGTCACGCGCGCATATCGCCGCGGGCGAAACACGTTTTGGTCCGCAGATTGGTGCCGCCTGGGGTTTTGTAGAAAGTCAGTGGGAAAACTTTATTCCCCGTGCACTTTCCGATGCCGCCTGTGACGAGGTCCCGTTTGATTGCGCCATGGTGTTGCGCGCTGGCCTTGCCACCCATGCCCTGGTTGGCACCGGTGACTGGCGTCGACTCGGTGACGTGGCCGCACGCTTGCTCGCAGGTTACCTGTCCGATCTCTCAGAGTGCAATGGCCGTGGTTTTCTTGATCCCGGCTTTTTGGCCTGGAACCTTGCTGACTACGCCCGCGTGACGGGGGATCGCGGCCTTTCTGCCAGCGTGGGACGTTTTGTCGACAAGGCGTTTGGTACCCGCAAGCCGGATCCGTTTGCGAACGAGCCCTCTGCCAAACACGAACTTTTCGATTTCTCATCGACAACAGCGACGCGGATTCTGGCGGTGATCGCCACCGAGGGCGAAACACCCTTTATCGGATCCTGGTTGCGCGAGCGGGTTTCAAAGATGTTCCCCGACGGATACTCGGTACGCGAGCAGGATGAATATACGTGGAACGCTTGTGTTGCGTTTGCTGCGGGTCGCGCCTATCTGGCCTCGACCGACGACCGCTTTCGCCTGGTTCACGAACAGATCATTGAAACACTCGCGGCGACTGCGTTGGATCTGCAAGGTGCCATCGGCCGCGCACCGGGTTTTGGTTCCGAAACCCTGGCCACGTTTTACTACGGACTCGCCCTCGACTGCATGCTGCGCAAACCCCAGACCGTGAATCTGGAAGAAGCGATAGAGTCCTCGCTGTGAGTGAAGGAGATCCGCGAGCCGAGCTCGCCTCGTTGACCGCAGCGTTTCGGACGCACCTTGCCCACCACGCGCGCTCGGGCTTGCAGGGTGTTCCGATGGGAACGTCGCCCAGGTTTGGAACGACCGCATCTGCTCCTTTGGCATCAATTCCCGCCACTGCGGTTGAAGCATTGCCTGAATCCGCGTCTTCGGATTCCGCCGTACGTTTGCAGGTCATTCGCGACGAGATAGGCGATTGTCAGCGCTGCAAACTTGCGCCGACGCGTACGAATTTGGTTTTCGGGGTGGGGAACCCACAGGCCGAACTGGTATTCGTTGGCGAGGCTCCTGGCCTCGACGAAGATAAACAGGGCGAACCCTTCGTCGGCAAGGCTGGTCAACTGTTGACCCGCATGATTGAGGCAATGGGGAAAACGCGGCAAGACGTCTACATCTGCAACGTCATCAAATGTCGGCCACCCCAGAATCGAAATCCAGAGCCGGACGAGGTGCAGGCATGCGAGGGTTTCTTGCAGCAGCAGCTTGCCGTCTTGAACCCACGCATCATTGTGGCGTTGGGAAAATTCGCTGCACACGCTCTGTGTGGTGAAAACACGCCAATCTCGCGATTGCGCGGCAACCTGCGTTCCTATCAAGGGATCCCGGTGATGCCGACCTACCATCCCGCGTATTTGCTGCGCACGCCCGATGCGAAACGGGATGCGTGGGCGGATTTGCAGCAGGTCATGCTCTTTCTCCAGAATTGAGGGTATTGTGTTGCGAATGAAAACTTTGGTATTGGGTGTTCTGGTTGCAGCGGCTGGTTGTGGTACGCCCCTTTCAGGCGGACATCCGGCCCATGT